>NZ_JBVJCD010000078.1:0-24012 GCF_055588985.1 Streptomyces sp. NPDC041970 | reverse complement strand
ACGCGGCCTCTCCCTCGCCGGGGCGACCGGTTTCGCCTCCTCCCCCGGCACCGGCGCCACCGCCACCGTCGACGACCACACAGTCAAGGTCGACTCCCCGGCCCGCCTCCCCCCCCCCGGCGGCCCGGACCGGGACCGGAGTCGGGTCGGTCACGCCGGCGTCGCCGGAGACGTCCTCGTCGACCGGGTTCTCCGGGTGCTTGTCGGCCTTCCGCATCCGGTCCGGGTCCCAGAGGCCGGCGATGACCGGGTTGACGAAGTCCTTGGCCTCACGCAGCCACGTGTCCTTGTCCCAGTCCTTCCACGCGCCGTCCCGCCACTTGTCCGGGTCGATCCCGTGCTCCTTGAGCTTGTTCTTGAGATCGTCCGGGACGGTGACCCCGCCGCCCGCGGGCGTCTGCGCCGACGCGGTCGGCGCGGCGGGGCCCGCGCTGTCCTCCTCGGGACCGCAGGCGGTGGCGGTGAGCGCCAGCACGGCGGCGACGGCCGTCGCGGCGAGCGCGCCGGAGGGCGTGCGCCGGGCACGCCTCCCGCGGCGTGCGGTGTCGGTCGGGCGCATGGGTCGCATCTGGTCATCCCCCTGGGACGTCGTCACTCGTGGTCCGGTGCCGCCTCGGCGGGCGCGGAGCGTGGCTGCTCGGGCCCGCGGCGCGGCCCCCACTATGCCGGTGCCGTTGGTGACGGCAGGAGGCAGGTCCGCGGTTCCGCCACCGCGAGGATGTCCCGGATCACCCGTGCTCCATCGTGACCGACGTCGTTGGTACGGACGGGGGACACCCGACAGCGTCCACGCGCGCACTCCGCCCGCGCGACCGTACCGACGTGCGACGCGCCGTCACCGCAGGAGGAACACCGACCGTGGCCGTGACCGAACCCGCTCCGGTGGCACCGCCCCCCGCCCACGAGGGCATCCTCCGACGGCAGTCGCTGCGCGAATCGGCGGCCCGCACCTACGCGCGGTCGCTGCCCATCGTCCCGGTGCGGGCCCGCGGGCTCACCATCGAGGGCGCGGACGGACGGCGCTACCTCGATTGCCTGTCGGGCGCGGGCACCCTGGCGCTCGGGCACAACCACCCGGTCGTCCTCGAAGCCATCCGCGAGGTCCTCGACTCCGGGGCGCCGCTGCACGTGCTGGACCTCGCCACCCCGGTCAAGGACGCCTTCACGACCGAGCTGTTCGCCACCCTGCCCCGCGCGTTCGCCGACAACGCCCGCATCCAGTTCTGCGGCCCCGCCGGCACGGACGCCGTCGAGGCCGCGCTGAAGCTGGTCCGCACCGCGACCGGACGCACCGGGCTGCTGGCGTTCACCGGCGCGTACCACGGCATGACCGCCGGGGCGCTGGAGGCGTCCGGCGGGGCGACCGACGTCCGGGTGACGCGGCTGCCCTTCCCGCAGGACTACCGCTGCCCGTTCGGCGCCGGCGGCGAGCGCGGCGCCGCCCTCGCCGCCCGCTGGACCGAGCACCTGCTGGACGACCGCAAGGGCGGGGTGCCCGCCCCCGCCGGGATGATCGTGGAACCGGTCCAGGGCGAGGGCGGCGTCCACCCCGCCCCCGACGCGTGGCTGCGCCGGATGCGCCGGATCACCGAGGACCGCTCCATCCCGCTCATCGCGGACGAGGTGCAGACGGGGGTGGGCAGGACCGGCGCCTTCTGGGCCGTCGAGCACAGCGGCGTCGTGCCGGACGTCATGGTCCTCTCCAAGGCGATCGGCGGGTCCCTCCCGCTCGCCGTCATCGTCTACCGATCCGAGCTGGACCTCTGGCAGCCGGGGGCGCACGCGGGTACGTTCCGTGGCAACCAGCTAGCCATGGCGGCGGGCGCGGCCACGCTCGCGTACGTCAGGGAGAACCGGCTGGCGGACCGCGCGGCCGTCCTGGGGGGCCGGATGCTCGCCCGGCTGAGGGAGCTGCGGGGGCACCACGCGGGGATCGGCGACGTGCGGGGGCGCGGACTGATGATCGGCCTGGAACTGGTGGACCCCGAGAGCGCACCCCTGCCCGCCGAGGCCGGCGACCACGACCCCGCACCGCCGCCGGACCCGGCCTTCGCCCGCGCCGTCCAGCAGGAGTGCCTGGACCGGGGACTCATCGTCGAACTGGGCGGCCGGCACGGAGCCGTCGTCCGCCTCCTGCCGCCCCTCACCCTCACCGACGAACAGGCGGACGCCGTCATCGACCGCCTCGCCGACGCGCTGGCGGCCGCGGAACGCTCGCCGGACCGCCGGACCGCAGGGCCGACCACCTGACCCCGCACACCCCCCCGAGGAAGAACCCCGTGAACCCCACCCCCGCGCCCGAGACCGAGAACCCCGGCAACCCCCAGCACCGGGGGCAGGACGCACCCGCCCCCGGCACGGCCGAGGCGACGACCGTGCCCCGCCAGAAGGCCGTGCGCCGCTGCGGCGCCGACACCCCGCCGCCCGCGCACCCGCACGGCGCCCCCGACCCGCTCGACGACCCCGACCCGCGGCGGGCCGCCGACGCGGCGGGCGCCGAGAGCCTGCTGCGCTGCTGGGCCCGCGAGACGGAGGTCGCCCGCCCCGACGGCGGCGTCCTGCGCCTGGCCTTCCCCGCCAGCGGCACGGCCCTGCTCGTCCCCGTCCGCTACTGGTCCCCGACCGGGGCGCACCGCTTCGGCGCACCCGTCCTCGACAGCGCCCCCGCGGACGCCCCGCCCGCCGACGCCGTCACTGTCGCCGCGCTCATCGGCCGCGAGGGCGGCCGCCACGGGTCCGCCGACCTGGTCGCCCGCGTGGCCGACTCCGTACGCCGCACGGCGGACTTCATCGACCAGCGGCGGCGTCGCCCGGCGGACCCGGAGGGGAGCGACCCGTTCCTCACCGCCGAGCAGTCACTCCTGCTCGGCCACCCCCTCCACCCCACCCCCAAGAGCCGCGAAGGGCTCTCCGACGCGGAGTCCCAGCGCTACTCCCCGGAACTGCACGGGGCCTTCCCGCTCCACTGGTTCGCCATCGACCGCACCCTGGTCGCCACCGACTCCGCGTGGACCGAGGGCGGCCCGGCCACCGCCGAGCAGCTCCTCGCCCCGTACGCCGCCGGGCTGCGGCTGCCTCCGGGCACGGCCGCCGTCCCCCTGCACCCCTGGCAGGCCGCCGACCTGCTCCACCGCCCCCAGGTCCTGGCCCTCGCGGAATCCGGGCTGCTGCACGACCTCGGCCCGCACGGCGAACGCTGGCACCCCACCTCCTCCGTCCGCACCGTGCACCGGCCCGGTGCGCGGATGATGCTCAAGCTCTCCCTCGGCGTGCGCATCACCAACTCCCGCCGGGAGAACCTCCGCAAGGAGCTGCACCGGGGCGTCGAGGTCCACCGCCTGCTCTCCACCGGCCTGGCCGAGCGCTGGCAGCGGGAGCACCCCGGCTTCGACATCGTCCGGGACCCCGCCTGGCTCGCCGCCGACGACCCCGAGGGCGTCCCCGTCGCCGGGCTGGACGTGATGATCCGCCACAACCCCTTCGGCCCCCGCGACGACGCAGCCTGCGTCGCCGGACTCACCGCGCAGCGCCCCCGGCCGGGTCGGCCCACCCTGTGCTCCCGGCTCGCCGAGACCGTCTCCCGCCTGGCCGCGCGCACCGGACGCTCCCCGCACGCCGTCTCCGCCGAGTGGTTCCGCCGCTACCTGGACCGCGTCGTGCGCCCGGTCCTCTGGCTCGACGCCCACGCGGGCGTCGCGCTCGAAGCCCACCAGCAGAACACCCTGGTCCTGCTCGACCGGGACGGCTGGCCCAGCGGCGGACGCTACCGGGACAACCAGGGCTACTACTTCCGCGACTCGCGCCGCGCCGAGCTGGAGCAACGGCTCCCCGGCATCGGCGCCCT
This sequence comes from Streptomyces sp. NPDC041970, assembly GCF_055588985.1. Lineage (NCBI taxonomy): Bacteria > Bacillati > Actinomycetota > Actinomycetes > Kitasatosporales > Streptomycetaceae > Streptomyces > Streptomyces sp. NPDC041970. The sequence goes on along the minus strand of NZ_JBVJCD010000078.1, from coordinate 20,168 downwards.
CAGCGACACGTTCGTCTCCGACCCGGTCACCGACGAGCGGTTCGCCTACTACCTCGGCATCAACAACGTCCTCGGCCTGATCGGCGCGTTCGGGGCCCAGCACCTCGCCGACGAGGGCGAACTCCTCACCGTCCTGCGCCGCTTCCTCACCGAGACCGCGGAGCTGGGCTCGCCCCTGCCCGCGTACCTCCTGGAGAACCGCCGACTGCGCTGCAAGGCCAACCTGCTGACCCGGCTGCACGGCCTCGACGAGCTGGTCGGGCCGGTCGACACCCAGTCCGTCTACGTCACCATCGCCAACCCCCTGCACGCCTGACCGCCCGCATCCGAGCGACCCCGGCCGCACCCGCGCCGGGAACGCCCACCGGCCGCCCCCGGTCCAGAGAGGAGAGCGCCGCCGTGCCTCCCGCCGACGCCTTACCGGAGAACCACGCCCCCGCCGCGCCGCCCGCCGGCGGAAGCGGAGGCTCCGGCGTCGAGGACACCCTCGACCTGAAGCTCACCGAGGAACTGCTCGCCCTGGTCGCCGAGGAGCGGGCCGCGGAGCCGCGGGGCGTCGCGGACGCCCGACCGCCCGCCCGCGGCGAACTGCTGGGCGATCCGGGCGCGTGGCCGCCCGCGGCCACCCGCGTCGGGGCGTTCCGGTTGGTCCCGGTCCGGCTGGAGCGGGATCTGGTCGTCATCAGCCGCTGGATGAACGACCCGGCCGTGACCGCGTTCTGGGAGCTGGCCGGGCCCGAGTCCGCCACCGCCGACCATCTGAGGCCGCAGCTCGAAGGGGACGGCCGCAGCATCCCCTGCCTGGGCGTGCTCGACGGCGCCCCCATGAGCTACTGGGAGATCTACCGCGCCGACCTCGACCCCCTGGCCCGCCACTACCCCGCCCGCCCCCACGACACCGGCGTCCACCTCCTCATCGGAGGCGTGGGCAACCGGGGCCGGGGGGTGGGCGCCGCTCTGCTCCGCGCCGTCGCCGACCTCGTCCTGGACCACCTTCCGCAGTGCGGACGGGTCGTGGCCGAGCCGGACCTGCGCAACACCCCGTCCGTATCCGCGTTCCTCAGCGCCGGCTTCCGTTTCTCCGCCGAAGTGGACCTCCCCGGCAAACGCGCCGCGCTGATGATCCGCGACCGAGCGCACCGAGCCCGCCTGTGACCATCTCGCCGCACCGTCCACACCGCTCGAACCTCATAGGTTCCCTCCGGAGGAGTCCCCGTGCCGACATATCCCGTGAGCCGTGACGCAGTCGAGTCCCCGAGGTTGTTCAGCCCCCCGGAGCTGAACCAGCAGGTCTGGGACCGGGCCGCGGCACGGCTGCTCGCCAAGATGCTCGGTGAGTTCGCCTACGAGAGGATCGTCGAGCCCGTCCCGCAGCCCGGCTCCGAGGGACTCCACCGGCTGACCCTGGACGACGGGGGAGTGCTCGCCTTCCGGGCCCGCCGAGGCGTGTACGACAGTTGGCGCGTCGACCCCGAATCGATCGAGGTGACCGAGCGGCCCCCGGCCGTGCCCGCACCGCCCGCCGCCCGCGTCGACGCCCCGCCCGCCGGCCCCCGCCCGTTCCGCGACCCCCTGCGCTTCCTCACCCGCGCCCGCGGACTCCTCGGGCTCGACGGCGCCACGCTCGGCCACCTCATCCGCGAGCTGACCCTGACCCTCTGCGCCGACGCCCGCCTCGACCACACCGCGCTCACCGCGGACCGACTGGCCGCCCTGGACTACGCGGAGCTGGAAGGCCACCAGACGGGCCACCCCTGGCTGGTGGCCAGCAAGGGCCGGCTCGGCTTCGCCGCCGCCGACACGGCCCGCTTCACCCCCGAGGCCCGCCGCCCTCTCCGGCTCCCGTGGCTCGCGGTCAGCACCCGCATCGCGCGGTACCGGGGCGTGGGCCGCCTCACCTCCCCCGACCACCTCTACGCCGAGGAGCTGGACCCGCCCGTGCGGGCCGCCTTCGGCGCGGAGCTGCGGGCCCGCGGGCTCGACCCGGCCGACTACCTCTACCTCCCCGTACACCCCTGGCAGTGGGACGAATGGATCGTTCCGCTCTTCGCCCCGGCCATCGCCGCCGGCGACATCGTGGCCCTGCACACCGACGGCGACGCCCGGCTCCCGCAGCAGTCGATCCGCACCTTCGCCAACGTGGAGCACCCGCGGCGGCACACCGTGAAGCTGCCGCTGTCCATCCTCAACACCCTCGTCTGGCGGGGCCTGCCGACCGAACGGACCCTCGCCGCGCCGGCGGTCACCGCCTGGGTGCAGGGGCTCTGCGCCGACGACCCGTTCCTCCGCGACACCTGCCGGGTCATCCTGCTCGGCGAGGTCGCCTCCGTGACCGTGGAGCACCCGCTCTACGACCACCTCCCTGAAGCGCCGTACCAGTACAAGGAGATCCTCGGCGCGATCTGGCGCGAGCCCCTGCCGCCCCTCCTCGCGCCGGGCGAGCGGGCCCGCACGCTCGCCTCGCTCCTGCACACCGACCCGGCGGGCCGCTCGTTCACCGCGGAGCTGGTCGAACGGTCCGGACTGAGCCCGGCCGCCTGGCTCACCCGGCTGTTCGACGCCCTGCTGCCGCCCCTGCTCCACTTCCTCTACCGCTACGGCACCGTCTTCTCCCCGCACGGCGAGAACGCCATCGTCGTCTTCGACGGGAACGACGTGCCCGTGCGGCTCGCCATCAAGGACTTCGTGGACGACGTGAACGTCAGCGCCCGCCCGCTGCCGGAGCACGCCACCATGCCCGAGGAGGTGCGCGCCGTCCTGCTCACCGAGGAGCCGTCCTTCCTCACCCAGTTCATCCACTCCGGCCTCTTCGTCGGCGTCTTCCGCTTCCTCTCCCCGCTGTGCGAGGAGCAGCTCGGCGTCGGCGAGGACGAGTTCTGGTCACTCGTCCGGGCGGAGATCCTGCGCCACCACGCCCGCTTCCCGGAGCTGAAGGAGCGGTTCGCGATGTTCGACATGCTCACCCCGGAGATCGAGCGCCTCTGTCTCAACCGCAACCGTCTGCACGTGGACGGCTACCGGGACCGCCCCGAGCGCCCCCACGCGGCGATCCACGGCACGGTCCCGAACCCCCTGCATCCGGCTGCCGGCGGCCGGGAGTGATCGCCGTTGTCAGTGGTGCGCCGTAGGGTGGTCGGGCTATGACGAAGCCATCCCTCCCCGAGCTCCTGCACGCCGCCGTCGCCGCCGTCGGCGGTACGGAAAGGCCCGGCCAGGTCACCATGGCCGAAGCCGTCGCCGAGGCCGTCGACGACCAATCCCACCTGCTCGTCCAGGCCGGCACCGGTACGGGCAAGTCGCTCGGCTACCTGGTGCCGGCCCTGGCGCACGGCGAGCGCGTCGTCGTGGCCACGGCGACCCTCGCCCTCCAGCGGCAGCTCGTGGAGCGGGACCTTCCGCGTACGGTCGACGCCCTGCATCCGCTGCTGCGCCGGCGTCCGCAGTACGCCATGCTCAAGGGCCGGTCCAACTACCTCTGCCTGCACCGGCTCCACGAGGGGGTCCCGCAGGACGAGGAGGAGGGCCTTTTCGACCAGTTCGAGGCGGCGGCCCCCTCCAGCAAGCTGGGGCAGGACCTGCTGCGGCTGCGGGACTGGTCGGACGAGACGGAGAGCGGGGACCGGGACGACCTGTCCCCCGGCGTCTCGGACCGGGCCTGGGCCCAGGTCTCGGTCTCCTCGCGCGAGTGCCTGGGCGCGACGAAGTGCGCGTACGGCGCCGAGTGCTTCGCGGAGGCGGCCCGCGAGCGCGCCAAGCTCGCGGACGTGGTCGTCACCAACCACGCGCTGCTCGCCATCGACGCCATCGAGGGCGCCCCGGTGCTGCCGCAGCACGAGGTGCTGATCGTGGACGAGGCCCATGAGCTGGTCTCCCGCGTCACCGGCGTGGCCACCGGGGAGCTGACCCCCGCCCAGGTCAACCGGGCGGTCCGCCGCGCGGCGAAGCTGGTCAACGAGAAGGCGGCCGACGCCCTGCAGACCGCCGCCGAGGGGTTCGAGCGGGTGATGGAGCTGGCGCTTCCGGGCCGGCTGGAGGAGGTGCCCGAAGACCTGGGGAACGCCCTGGCGGCGCTGCGGGACGCGGCGCGCACGGTGATCTCCGCGATGGGCGCCACCCGCGACAAGTCGGTCCAGGACGAGGACGCCGTCCGCAAGCAGGCCCTGGCCTCGGTCGAGTCGATCCACGGCGTCGCCGAGCGCATCGCGCAGGGCTCGGAGTACGACGTCGTCTGGTACGAGCAGCACGACCGGTTCGGGGCCTCCGTCCGGGTGGCGCCGCTCTCCGTCTCCGGCCTGCTGCGCGAGAAGCTCTTCGCCGAGCGGTCCGTGGTGCTCACCTCGGCCACCCTCAAGCTCGGCGGGGACTTCAACGGCGTGGGCGCGTCCCTCGGGCTGGCCCCCGAGGGCACGGCGGGCGAGGAGGTCCCGCAGTGGAAGGGGCTGGACGTCGGCTCCCCGTTCGACTACCCGAAGCAGGGCATCCTCTACGTCGCCCGCCATCTGGCCACACCGGGGCGCGAGGGGTCGCGCACGGACATGCTGGACGAGCTGACGGAGCTGGTGGAAGCGGCCGGCGGACGCACGCTGGGGTTGTTCTCGTCGATGCGGGCGGCCAAGGCGGCGGCCGAGGAGCTGCGCGGCCGCATGGACAGGCCGATCCTGCTCCAGGGCGAGGAGACGCTGGGCGAGCTGATCAAGAATTTCGCCGCCGACCCCGAGACCTGCCTCTTCGGCACGCTCTCGCTCTGGCAGGGCGTGGACGTGCCGGGACCGAGCTGTCAGTTGGTGGTCATGGACCGCATCCCCTTCCCGCGCCCCGACGACCCGCTGATGAGCGCGCGGCAGAAGGCGGTCGAGGAGGCGGGCGGCAACGGCTTCATGGCCGTGGCGGCGACGCACGCGGCCCTGCTGATGGCCCAGGGCGCGGGCCGGCTCGTCCGGGCGACCGGCGACAAGGGCGTCGTCGCCGTGCTGGACCCGCGGTTGGCCAACGCGCGGTACGGCAGCTATCTGCGGGCCTCGCTGCCCGATTTCTGGTACACGACCGACCGCGACCAGGCGCGCCGCTCGCTGGCCGCCATCGACGCCCGCGCCAGGGCGGACGGCGCCTGAAGCGGGCGTACCGGCCGCGGAGCGCGCGCCGGGGAGACGTCCCCGGCCGCGGAGGGCAAACCGAAGCCCCAGGTGTGACGTCGCGGCAGGACGTCGGTCCCTGGGGCTGGGGCGGTGACCGGCGCTGTCCTTCAGACGCGGCGCAGCACCGCCACCACCTTGCCCAGGATGGTCGCCTCGTCGCCGGGGATCGGCTGGTACGCGGCGTTGTGCGGGAGCAGCCAGACGTGGCCGTCCTCGCGGCGGAAGCGCTTGACCGTCGCCTCGCCGTCGAGCATCGCGGCGACGATGTCGCCGTTCTCCGCGACGGGCTGGCGACGCACGGTGACCCAGTCGCCGTCGCAGATCGCGGCCTCGATCATCGAGTCGCCGACGACCTTGAGGACGAACAGCTCGCCGTCACCGACGAGCTGGCGGGGGAGCGGGAAGACGTCCTCGACGGACTCCTCGGCGAGGATCGGCCCACCGGCGGCGATGCGGCCCACCAGCGGGACGTAGGACGCGGCGGGCTTGCCCGTGGTGTCGGTCGGCTGGGTGCTGGGCTGGTCCGAGCCCCGCACCTCGTAGGCGCGCGGCCGGTGCGGGTCCCGGCGGAGGAACCCCTTGCGCTCCAGCGCCATCAGTTGATGGGCGACGGACGAGGTGCTGGACAGGCCCACCGCCTGACCGATCTCCCGCATGGACGGCGGGTACCCCCGGCGCTGCACGGAGTCGCGGATGACCTCGATGACCCGGCGCTGCCGGTCGGTGAGGCCCGAGCTGTCCGCCCTGATGCCGGGCGGCCTGCCGGGCAGTGAACGCGCGGCCCGCGCGGGCTCGGGCCCGTCCGTGTTCATGACTGCGTCGTTCACGGCGCGCACCGGCTCAAGTCGGCTCTGGGAGCGGCGGTCCCGGCCGGTGATGGCGGCGCTGTCTGCGGTGGTGGTCACGTCGGCCCCTCTCGAAATGTTCTCCCTAGCTGGACAACGGTAGTAGCTTTCGAAAGGTTGCGCCAAACACACGTTCGAGTGAAAAACGAATAAAGGACTGCCGCTCCGCTTCCGGCAGGTGTATGGGCGGCGCGGAGCGGGCGGTGCGCGGGTCCTTCCCGAGGTTCCGGCGGGCCCGCGCCCCAGTCTTCCATCCGCGCCCGGCGGCCGGAAACCGCCCCCGCGCCCCGGAGCCCCGCCGCCCCCGCCCGTCCCGTACCCTCTTCCCTGGCCCGCGCTTCCCCGAGGCGGCGCCCGCCGGGCCCGGCATCCGCGCGCCGGCCCGCCGGCGGCCTGCGGGGCACGACACGCGACGGGGCCGAGAATCCGGCCCAACCCTAGATCTAGTGGTTGGATCGTCCAGGTCGCCCAGAAGTTGTGGTCTCGGTTCAACAAGGCCCAAGCCATCGCCTATGCTGGGGACTGCCTCCAAGGGGCCCGCGAAGGGCCCTGAAGGGGCTATTCAGCCGTGCGTGAGAAGGAGGGTCGGAGCGATGCACTGCCCCTTCTGCAGGCACCCCGACAGCCGTGTCGTCGACAGTCGCACCACCGACGACGGGACGTCGATCCGCCGCCGCCGGCAGTGCCCCGAGTGCTCCCGCCGTTTCACCACGGTGGAGACCTGCTCGCTGATGGTGGTCAAGCGCAGCGGCGTGACCGAGCCCTTCAGTCGTACCAAGGTCATCTCCGGCGTCCGCAAGGCGTGCCAGGGGCGGCCCGTCACGGAGGACGCCCTGGCCAAACTCGGCCAGCGGGTCGAGGAGGCGGTGCGCGCCACCGGCAGCGCCGAGCTGACCACCCACGACGTGGGCCTGGCGATACTCGGACCCCTGCAGGAGCTCGACCTCGTCGCGTACCTGCGCTTCGCGTCCGTGTACCGGGCGTTCGATTCTTTGGAAGACTTCGAGGCCGCCATCGCGGAACTGCGCGCGCAGCGGCCTCGCGCTGAGGACCGCGGGAGCGGTGGGACCCCCGAGGTCCCCGCGCCCGCCATCGCCGCCGACTGAGCGGTATCCGCCCCTGGGCGCCGGTCGGCGGACACTCCGGTGTCCGCGAGCCGGCGGCGGGGCGACACGAGATGTGCCTTCGGGGGCCGTGTGCGGCCTCCGGGGCATCGGACACACACTGTGCTTGGGAAGATCTGGGCACTTCAGGGCGTTTTCGCCCACATATGGGAGGCGGCATGACAGAGACGGCGAGCGGCCCGGCGCGAGGTTCCCGTACCAAGGGTGCCAAGGCGACCAAGGGTCTGCGCATCGAGCGCATTCACACCACTCCCGGCGTGCATCCGTACGACGAGGTGGCGTGGGAGCGCCGGGACGTCGTCATGACCAATTGGCGCGACGGCTCGATCAACTTCGAGCAGCGTGGCGTCGAGTTCCCCGACTTCTGGTCGGTGAACGCGGTCAACATCGTCACCAGCAAGTACTTCCGCGGGGCCGTCGGCACCCCGCAGCGCGAGACCGGTCTGCGGCAGCTCATCGACCGGATCGTGAAGACGTACCGGAAGGCCGGAGAGGACCACGGCTACTTCGCCTCCCCGGCGGACGCCGAGATCTTCGAGCACGAGCTGGCGTACGCCCTCCTGCACCAGATCTTCAGCTTCAACTCCCCGGTCTGGTTCAACGTCGGCACGCCCCAGCCGCAGCAGGTCTCCGCCTGCTTCATCCTGTCCGTCGACGACTCCATGGAGTCGATCCTCGACTGGTACAAGGAAGAGGGCATGATCTTCAAGGGCGGCTCCGGCGCCGGCCTGAACCTCTCCCGCATCCGCTCCTCCAAGGAGCTGCTCTCCTCCGGCGGCAACGCCTCCGGCCCGGTCTCCTTCATGCGCGGCGCGGACGCGTCCGCCGGGACGATCAAGTCCGGCGGCGCCACCCGCCGGGCGGCCAAGATGGTCATCCTCGACGTCGACCACCCCGACATCGAGAACTTCATCGAGACCAAGGTGAAGGAGGAGGAGAAGATCCGCGCCCTGCGCGACGCGGGCTTCGACATGGACCTGGGCGGCGACGACATCACGTCCGTCCAGTACCAGAACGCCAACAACTCCGTCCGCGTGAACGACGAGTTCATGAAGGCCGTGGAGTCCGGCGGGAAGTTCGGGCTGCGCGCCCGGATGACCGGAGACGTCATCGAGGAGGTGGAGGCCAAGGGCCTCTTCCGCAAGATGGCCGAAGCGGCCTGGGCCTGCGCCGACCCCGGCATCCAGTACGACGACACCATCAACCACTGGCACACCTGCCCGGAATCCGGCCGGATCAACGGCTCGAACCCCTGCAGCGAGTACATGCACCTGGACAACACCTCGTGCAACCTGGCCTCGCTCAACCTCATGAAGTTCCTCAAGGACGACGGCGAGGGCCACCAGTCCTTCGAGTCCGAGCGCTTCTCCAAGGTCGTCGAGCTGGTCATCACGGCGATGGACATCTCGATCTGCTTCGCGGACTTCCCGACGGAGAAGATCGGCGAGAACACCCGCGCCTACCGCCAGCTCGGCATCGGCTACGCCAACCTCGGCGCCCTGCTGATGGCGACCGGCCACGCCTACGACAGCGACGGCGGCCGCGCGCTCGCCGGCGCCATCACGTCGCTGATGACCGGCACCTCGTACAAGCGCTCCGCCGAGCTGGCCGCGGTCGTCGGCGCGTACGACGGCTACGCCCGCAACGCGGAGCCGCACCAGCGCGTCATGAGGCAGCACTCCGACGCGAACGCCGCCGCCGTGCACGTCGACGACCTGGACGCGCCGATCTGGGCCGCCGCCACGGAGGCCTGGCAGGACGTGCTCCGGCTCGGAGCGAGGAACGGCTTCCGCAACGCCCAGGCGTCGGTCATCGCCCCCACCGGCACCATCGGTCTCGCGATGTCCTGCGACACCACCGGTCTGGAGCCCGACCTCGCCCTGGTCAAGTTCAAGAAGCTGGTCGGCGGCGGGTCGATGCAGATCGTCAACGGCACGGTCCCGCAGGCGCTGCGCCGCCTCGGCTACCAGCCGGAGCAGATCGAGGCGATCGTCGCCCACATCGCCGAGCACGGCAACGTGATCGACGCCCCGAGCCTCAAGCCCGAGCACTACAGCGTCTTCGACTGCGCGATGGGCGAGCGTTCCATCTCCGCGATGGGCCACGTCCGGATGATGGCGGCCATCCAGCCGTGGATCTCCGGCGCGCTCTCCAAGACGGTGAACCTGCCCGAGACGGCCACCGTCGAGGACGTCGAGGAGGTCTACTTCCAGGCGTGGAAGATGGGCGTCAAGGCGCTCGCGATCTACCGCGACAACTGCAAGGTCGGCCAGCCCCTCTCCGCCAAGACCAAGGACAAGGAGAAGGAAGCGGTCACCGCGAAGGCCGAGGAGACCATCCGCACGGCGGTCGAGAAGGTCGTCGAGTACCGCCCGGTCCGCAAGCGCCTCCCCAAGGGCCGCCCCGGCATCACCACCTCCTTCACGGTGGGCGGGGCCGAGGGCTACATGACCGCCAACTCCTACCCGGACGACGGTCTCGGCGAGGTCTTCCTGAAGATGTCCAAGCAGGGCTCGACGCTCGCGGGCATGATGGACGCCTTCTCCATCGCCGTCTCGGTCGGCCTGCAGTACGGCGTGCCGCTGGAGACGTACGTCTCGAAGTTCACGAACATGCGCTTCGAGCCGGCCGGCATGACGGACGACCCGGACGTGCGGATGGCGCAGTCGATCGTCGACTACATCTTCCGCCGCCTGGCGCTGGACTTCCTGCCGTTCGAGACCCGCTCGGCCCTCGGCATCCACTCGGCCGAGGAGCGCCAGCGCCACCTGGACACCGGTTCGTACGAGCCGTCCTACGAGGCGGACGGCGTGGACGCCGAGAGCCTGGCCCAGTCCGCCCCGGTGCAGAACGAGCCGCTGAAGGCGGTGGCGGCTCCCCGCGAGTCCGCCGAGAAGCCCGCTCCGGCGACGGCGCACACCTCGGCCGAACTGGTCGAGATGCAGCTCGGCATCAGCGCCGACGCCCCGCTCTGCTTCTCCTGCGGGACGAAGATGCAGCGCGCCGGCTCCTGCTACATCTGCGAGGGCTGCGGCTCGACCAGCGGCTGTAGCTGACGTCGGTAGCCGACGGAAGGGGACCGGCCGACGGCCGGTCCCCTTCCGTCGTCCGCTCGCCGGGTTGGCCGGAACCGATCGGTACGGATCAGGCCTCGGCGGACCGGCTCCCCATCACCGCGGCGAAGGCGTCGGGGTCGCCGTCGAACCCGCGCACGGCCGGCCGGAAGCCCCAGAGCCCCGAGGCGTCGCGGACGAACTCCCCGATGACCGCCGCCGTCGCCCAGGAGACGCCGGAGAAGTCGTCCTCCGCGAGGGTCGTGTAGCCCTCGCGGACGTCCATCGCCGTGTTCCGTATGTCACCGAACGTCTTGCGGCCGTCGCGCTGCTGGATGGCGACGCCGACCACCACCCGCCCGTAGGAATCCGCCAGCCGGTCCAGCTCGATGGTCATGACCTCATCGAAACCGAAGCCCTGGCCGTTCCTGCTGTCCCGGTTGAGCGTGATGGTGCCGTCCGGGGACCGGCGGTCGAAGTGCACCAGGTAGGCGGGGCTTCCGTACGGCTCCGCCGCCGGGTAGGTCGCCGCGATGATGTCGAGGTCGTTGGCCGCCTCCCCGTGCGGGCTCGGGTCCCATTTGACCCGTACCTCGACCTTGTCGATGTCCTTCTTAGGAGTGCTCAACTCACTTCCCTCCCGCCGACGGCCCGTCGGCCGTCCCCTCACCCGATACCCCGCTCCACCCGATCATGTACGCAACGGCCCCCGGAGCCAACTGCCCCGGTGGGCGAGGGCGGATTCGGGCCACGCGCCGGCCGGCCCCGCCGGTGCGCCCGGACCGCCCGGACCGGACCCGGCCGGGGGAGGAGCGCGACTCGCCGTACGATGGCGCGGTGTTGGTGACGTGGATGCGCTGCTCCGTCGTGGATCGCCATGGTTTCGAGCGGGAGCGGCGGAAGTGGGCGGGGCTGCTCGGCGAGCCGGGATTCTCCGGGCAGGGCGGCGGGTGGAGCCGAACGCGCCCCGACGTCGCCCATGTCTTCACGTTCTGGGAGAACCGGGTGTTCTACGACTCCTCCGCGGCCCGCGGGCACGACCGGCCGGGGACCGGGCAGCCCGGCGTCGCCCGCGACGCGAGGGTCACGCTGTTCGAGCGCCGCTTCGACGTCAAGACGGGCTTCGAGCCCCACTTCGCGGACGCGGACGTCGTCCGCGTCGCCCACAGCCGGGTGCACGAGGACCGCGCCGAGCACTTCGTGCTGATGCAGCGGCAGGTGTGGAACCCGGCGATGGCCGGGTCGCCCGGGATGCTGCGCGGGATGTTCGGCGAGGCCCCCGGCAACGAGTTCCTGGTGCTGTCCCTGTGGAGGTCGAGCGCCGAGCGCGGGAAGTACCGCGCCGACGGCGCGGAACGCCTCGCGGCACGCGCGCAGACCGACACCGACGTGGCCGCGCTGACAGGCGACGTCGTGGACCTGGAGCCGTCCTGGACGCTCTGATCCGCCCCCGCGCGGGCCGTCCGGGGCCGCCCGGCAGGCGGCCCTCCGACCGCAGGCCCTAGGGTCGGGGCATGGCACGACCGCAGCGCATCGTCCTCGTCCGGCACGGGGAGTCCGAGGGCAACGCCGACGACTCCGTGTACGAGCGGGAGCCCGACCACGCGCTCCGGCTCACCGCCAGGGGTTTGCGGCAGGCCAGGGAGACCGGGGCGCGGTTGCGCGAGCAGTTCGGGGACGAGCGGGTCAGCGTCTACGTGTCGCCCTATCGGCGCACCCACGAGACGTTCCGCGCCTTCGGCCTGGACCCCGCCCGCGTCCGGGTCCGCGAGGAGCCCCGGCTGCGCGAGCAGGACTGGGGCAACTGGCAGGACCGGGAGGACGTACGGCTGCAGAAGGCGTACCGGGACGCCTACGGCCACTTCTTCTACCGCTTCGCCCAGGGGGAGTCCGGCGCCGACGTGTACGACCGGGTCGGGGCCTTCCTGGAGAGCCTGCACCGCAGCTTCGAGGAGGGCGACCATCCGGAGAACGTCCTGCTGGTCACCCACGGGCTGACGATGCGGCTGTTCTGTATGCGCTGGTTCCACTGGTCGGTCGCGGAGTTCGAATCGCTCTCCAATCCGTGCAACGGCGAGACCCGGACGCTGCTCCTCGGCGAGAACGGCCGCTACACCCTCGACCGGCCGTTCCAGCGCTGGCGCACCCCCGAGCCGTACGGCGTCACCGGATAGAGTGGCAGGGCGATGACCGTTGATTCTGCTTCCGAGCGGCGCTTCGAACGCGCCCTGGCCAGCCTGCGCGGACTGTCCGTGGGAGACGCCCTGGGCTCCCAGTTCTTCGCACCGGCCCACTACCCCCTGCTGAGGGGCCGGGAGCTGCCCCCCGGCCCCTGGCGGTGGACCGACGACACCGAGATGGCCTGCTCCGTCCTGGCCGTGCTCGCCGCGCACGGCCGCGTCGACCAGGACGCGCTCGCCCGCTCCTTCGCCGAGCACCACGACGACGACAGGGGCTACGGCCCCGCCGTCGACCGCCTTCTCCGGCTCGTCCGGGAGGGCGGCGACTGGCGGGAGCCGGCTTCCGCGCTGTTCAACGGCCAGGGGTCCTGGGGCAACGGCTCGGCGATGCGCATCGCCCCGCTCGGCGCCTGGTACGCGGACGATCCGGAGCAGGCCACCCACCAGGCCGAGATCTCCTCGTACACCACGCACCAGCACCGCGAGGCCGTCGTCGGCGCGATGGCCGTGGCCGCGGCCGCCTCGCTCGCCGCCGCCCCGGACGGGCCGCCGGGCCCCGAGGACCTCCTCGACGGCGTCATCGCGCTCGTCCCGCGCAGCGCCGTCGGCGCGGGGCTGCGCCGGGCGCGCGACCTGCTGGACTACCGGGACGCCGCGACGGTCGCCGCGGTCCTGGGCAACGGCCGCCGGACCAGCGCCCACGACACCGTGCCGTTCGCCCTCTGGTCGGCCGCCCGGAGCCTCGGGGACTTCCAGGAGGCGTTCTGGGTGACCGCCCAGGCCGGCGGGGACGTCGACACGACCTGCGCCATCGTCGGGGGCGTCGTCGCCTCGGGCGCCGCCGGGGCCCCGCCCGCCGAGTGGCTGGCCCGGACGGAGGAGCCGCCGCGCTGGCTGACCCCGCCGCCCGCCGCCCGCCGCAGGGCGTGACGGTCACGGTCCTGCCACAGCGTCGTCCCGCCCGCCCGCGAACACGGGTTCGGGATCTACTCTTTGGCCCACGCCGCCCCTGATCGACCGCGAAGGGCGTGCGCCGCACGAGAGGCCGGAACGAGCGCGGGCCCGCGTCCGGCGGGGGAGGGGGCCCTGTGGCCGATCAGCCGTCCGAGGCGACCGGCACGCCGGAGGAGCCGGAGCAGGCCGCCGCGCCCCGGCCGCCGGAGCGCGTGAGGGCTGCGTCCGGTCCCGGCGCCGGGGTCGCGCGCCCAGTCGCCGCGCCGGGTCCGTCCGCGGGCGGGCCGGGCGATCCCTGGCGGCCCCCCGCGGGGCCGACCGGCGCCCGGAAGCCCGGCAGGGCCCCGATCCGGCCGGCCGCGCCCTCCCCGATCCGGCCCGCGGTCCTCTGGTCGGCGCTGGCCACCGCGGTGCTCAGCTCCCTCCTCCTGGGCGACGGCCTCGGGCTCAACCTGCTGATCGTTGCCGTGCCCGCCGCGCTGGCCGCCTTCTTCGCCGCGCGCTCGGCAGGCCGCCGCCTGCGGCCGTGGACCGCGACCTGGGCGGTCGGCGGCCTCGCGCTGCTCGCGGTGCCCGCGCTCCGCGACGCGGGCTGGCCCGTCTTCCTCGCCGTGGTGTCGGCCTTCGCGCTCGGCTCGCTCGCCCTGCACGGGGGCCGGAGGTGGCCGGGCGTCCTGATCGGCTCGCTGGGCGTGCTCGACTCGGTCGTCCCCGGCGTGGCCTGGGGCTGGCGGGGCGTACGGGAACGGGCCGGGGGCTCCCGTGCGCGCTGGGGCGCCGCCCTGCGCAGCGCGGTGGCGGCGCTCGTGCTGCTGGTGGTCTTCGGGACGCTCTTCGCCAGTGCCGACGCCGCGTTCGCCGAACTGCTGGGCGGCCTGGTCCCCGACGTCTCGATCGGTGACGGACCGTGGCGGGGCCTCCTGTTCGCGCTGGGGCTGGCCGGTGCGCTGGCGGCGGCTCGGACCGCCGCCGCCCCCACGCGCTGGGACCGGATCACCGTGCGGCCCGCCGCCCCCCGAGGGCGGGCGGAGTGGGCCCTTCCGCTGATCGTGCTCGACCTGCTCTTCGCCGCGTTCGTCACCCTCCAACTCGTCGTCCTCCTCGGGGGGTACGGCACGGTGCGGGACGGGACCGGGCCCGACCTCGCGCAGTACGCCCGGCAGGGCTTCTGGCAGTTGCTCTGGGCGACCCTGCTCACCCTCCTCGTGATCGCCCTGGCCCTGCGCTGGGCGCCGCGCGGCGCCCGACGGGACCGGACGCTGGTGCGCGCCGTGCTCGGCCCCCTCTGCGTGCTCACCCTCGTCGTCGTCGCCTCCGCGCTGCGCCGCATGGACCTGTACGTCGAGGAGTACGGCCTGACCCGGCTGCGGATATCCGTGGCCGCGATGGAACTCTGGCTCGGGGTGGTGCTGCTCCTCGTCCTGGCGGCCGGGGTCCTCGGGGCCCGCCACCTGCCGCGGGCCGTCGCGGTCAGCGCGGCGGCCGGCGTCCTGGCCTTCGGGCTGGCCTCGCCGGACGCCCTGGTCGCCGAACAGAACGTCCAGCGCTTCGGCGTCCGCGGCTCGATCGACCTCGACTACCTGGAGGACCTCTCCGCGGACGCCGTACCGGCCCTGGACCGGCTGCCCGAGCCGGAACGCTCCTGCGCGCTGCGGATCATCCAGTACGAGGTGCTCGCGTCCGACGCGCCCTGGTACGCCACCGACCTGGGGACGGCGCGCGCCGCGGAGATCCTGCGGAAGCGGCCGGCCGGCGCCGACGGGCGCGCCTGCTCGGGCCCGGAGACGGAACGGACGCCCGACGACTACGACCCGTACTGAGCCGGTCGCCCCCGACCCGCGGAACGGCCGGTCCAGCGCCCGCGAGGACTCCGAAGGACGCGCCGCGGCGGATTCGCGGTAAGCGGAGCACCCCCTGGGGTGTCGCCGGCGCGGCAGTCGGCGTACGCTGGCTCGCGCCATGCCGTACGAACCACCCACGCACACCGTCGAGCGCTCGCTTCGCGCCACCACCGGTGCCAGGACCGTCGCCGGCGTCGATGAGGTCGGACGCGGTGCGTGGGCCGGGCCCGTCACCGTGTGCGCGGCCGTCACCGGCCTGCGCCGACCGCCCGAAGGCCTCACCGACTCCAAGCTGTTGACCCCCCGGCGGCGCGCCGAGCTGGCGCCCGTGCTGGAGAGCTGGGTCACGGCCTACGCGTTGGGCGACGCCTCCCCGCGGGAGATCGACGATTTGGGCATGACCGCCGCGCTCCGGCTCGCCGCCGTGCGCGCCCTGGAAGGGCTGCCCGTACGGCCCGACGCGGTCATCCTCGACGGCAAGCACGACTACCTGGGCGCCCCGTGGCAGGTCCGCACCGTGATCAAGGGCGACCAGTCCTGCGTCGCGGTCGCCGCCGCCTCGGTGATCGCCAAGGTGCGCCGGGACCGGATGATGGCCGAACTGGGCGGTGCGGGCGAGGAGTACGCCGACTTCGCCTTCGGCGCGAACGCGGGATATCCCTCGCCCGTGCACCGGGCCGCGCTGGAGGAGCGGGGGCCCACGCCCCACCACCGCCTCTCCTGGGCGTACCTGGACGCGCTGCCCCGGTGGCAGCACCTGAAGAAGATCCGTTTCTCCGCCGAGGCGGCCGCACGGGAAAGCGGGGGCCAGCTCGGCTTCGACTTCTGATCGCGCGCACGCGCCCCTTCTCCCGCGCCGATGCGTTCGGCGCCCAGCACAGACCACCGTCATGCCTCTGATTCTTCGAGGAGCCTCAGATTCCCGAGAGCGCCCAGGGTCCCCGCGTCACTCCGGCCGCCGGCCGCACCGCGCCGACCCCCCGTCCCGTACCCGGTCCGCGTTCCGCGGCCGCACCGCGTCCCGGCCGTCCGGGCCCCCCGCGTCCCGCGCCCCCGGCGCAGCGCGCGCACCCCGCCCCCGCGCCGAGCCGCCCGCAGCAGGCGGAGCCGGCCTCCGTCCCGCAGGTACAACTGATCCCCTCCCCGGCCTCCGGCGCGCTCGACGCGGCCGAGGGCGCGGTCGACCTGCTGCTGGAGTCCGGTCGCGCGCCGGGCGACATCCTGGTGCTCACCACCGGTGAGCAGCACCCGTGGGCCGCCCACGAGCTGTCCTTCGGCGAAGCCGCGTACTGGGCCCAGCACGACGCGGGCGACGACGTCTTCTTCGCCGACGCCTCGGCCGCGGGCCGGGCGGCCTCCCGGCCCGTGGTCGTCGTCGCGGTCAACGGCGACGACGGCGGGGCCGCCGCGCGCGCCCTGCCCGTCGCGCGTGAGCGGGCCGCCGCCCTGCTGATCGTCTGCGGCGACCCGCAGGTGGTCGGCTCCGCGCTGGGCGCGGGCGTCTGACCCCTCCGCCCCTGGGGCGTTCCGGCCGTCCGCGCGGGCGCCGGAGCGTCCGGGGCGGAGTCCGCGCCCGCTCCGGACCGTGGTGTGCGGGGGCTCAGCGGGCCGCCGTGCGCCCCAGCGCCTGGGCCGCCCCGCCGCCGGTCCGCGACGGAGCGGGCCCGTGGTCGGCGGCGGTGTCGGCCAGGGGGGCGGGCTCGGACAGGGAGTGGGGTTGCCGTCCGCCCCGTCCCTCCCCGAGCACCTGCCAGCCTCCGCGGGTCAGCGTGATGTAGGCCCCGCACCGCAGGCCGTGCAGCGTGCAGGCGTCGCGCAGCCCCCACATCCACGCGCCGTCCTCCTCGGTCCACCGCTCGTCGCCCTCGCGGCAGTACAGCAGTACGGCCGTACGGACCGGGGTACGGCGGCGCAGGTCGTGCGGGACGACCCGGCGAAGGTGCGCCAGCAGGGCGTTGCGGAACTCCCAGCCGTCGGCGGGCCCCGTCCCCCGGCGGGCGAACGACGCGCTGGCGATGAGCCGCCCGTCGTGGTCGAGCACCGCGACCACGGCGGTCGCGGGCGCCGGCCGGTGCCGGGAGTGCAGGCCGCTGACGATCTCGCGGGGGTCGCGGAGCAGGGGTATGCCCGCCGAGGCCCACTCGGCCGGTTCGAGCAGCCGCGCGAGACGGTTGCCGGGGTCCGAGGAAACCGGGGACGCCGCCGCGGAAGCGGCTGCGGACGGGGCGAATCCGAAGGTCACGGTCCTCCCTTCGCTACGCGCCCACGGTGCGGGCTGGGTCGAGTGAGGGCGCGCCGCGGCACAGCCCTTCCGGGCCCGACCAGAAACTGTGCGGGGGCGTCTCCGATTCTTCCTGGCCCACCGGCGGGCGGCAACGAGCAATTGCTGTGGTTGACGGGTATCTGCCGGAATGACACTCATATCCCTGCCCAGTCGGCCGGGGATGACTCCCCCTGACCGCCCGGAACCGCGAGGACCAGCGGAAACGCCCCCGCCCCGCGGCCCGCCCCAGCAGCGCGGACGGCTCCGCGCCCCCGGCGGGCGCGGCAGGTTCGGCGCCTCGCGCGGCACGCCCCGGCCGGACGCGTACCCCGCGCGGGCCTCCGGTCGCCTCGGGTCGATTCGCCGATTGTCAGTGCCGTCGGGTTGCATGGGGGGATGGACAACCCGGAGCTGCGCGCCGAAGCCGATGCCATCCTCGCTGAGCTCGTCGGCGCCCCCCAGGGCTCGGCCCGACTGCGGGAGGACCAGTGGCAGGCGGTCGCGGCCCTGGTGGAGGAGGGGCGGCGGGCGCTGGTGGTGCAGCGCACCGGCTGGGGCAAGTCGGCGGTGTACTTCGTCGCCACCGCCCTGCTGCGCCGGCGCGGCTCCGGCCCCACGGTGATCATCTCGCCGCTGCTGGCGCTGATGCGCAACCAGGTGGACGCGGCGGCGCGGGCGGGCATCCGGGCGCGCACCATCAACTCGGCCAACCCGGAGGAGTGGGACGCCATCCACGGGGAGGTCGAGCGCGGCGGGACCGACGTCCTCCTCGTCAGCCCGGAGCGCCTCAACTCCGTGGACTTCCGCGATCAGGTGCTGCCCCGGCTCGCGGCCACGACCGGCCTGCTGGTGGTCGACGAGGCGCACTGCATCTCCGACTGGGGCCATGACTTCCGGCCGGACTACCGCCGGCTGCGGACGATGCTGGCGGAGCTGCCGGCCGGGGTGCCCGTCCTGGCCACGACGGCGACCGCGAACGCGCGGGTGACCGCGGACGTGGCCGAGCAGTTGGGCACGGGCGGCGCGGACGCCCTGGTCCTGCGGGGGCCGCTGGACCGGGAGAGCCTGCGGTTGGGGGTCCTGGAGCTGCCCGACGCGGCGCACCGGCTGGCGTGGCTGGGGGAGCGGCTGGGGGAGCTGCCGGGCTCCGGGATCGTCTACACCCTGACGGTGGCGGCGGCGGACGAGGTCGCCGCGTTCCTGCGGCAGCGCGGCTATCCGGTGGCGTCCTACACCGGAAAGACGGAGAACGCCGACCGGTTGCAGGCCGAGGAGGACCTGCTGGCCAACCGGGTCAAGGCCCTGGTGGCCACCTCGGCGTTGGGCATGGGCTTCGACAAGCCCGACCTGGGCTTCGTGGTGCACCTGGGCTCGCCCTCCTCCCCGATCGCCTACTACCAGCAGGTGGGGCGCGCCGGGCGCGGCGTGGACCGGGCGGACGTGGTGCTGCTGCCGGGCCGGGAGGACGAGGCGATCTGGGCCTATTTCGCCTCGGTGGGCTTCCCGCCGGAGGAGCAGGTGCGGCGCACGCTGGACGTGCTGGCCGAGGCCGGCCGACCCCTGTCGCTGCCGGCGCTGGAGCCGCTGGTGGACCTCCGGCGCTCGCGCCTGGAGACGATGCTGAAGGTCCTGGACGTGGACGGGGCGGTCCGGCGCGTGAAGGGGGGCTGGACCGCGACAGGGCAACCGTGGGCGTACGACGCCCAGCGGTACGCGTGGGTCGCCCGGCAGCGCGAGGCCGAGCAGCAGGCCATGCGGGACTACGTGTCCACCACGGGCTGCCGGATGGAGTTCCTCCAGCGGCAGCTCGACGACGAGAAGGCCATCCCCTGCGGGCGCTGCGACAACTGCGCCGGGCCGTGGCTCGATCCTGCCGTCTCCGCCGGGGCCCTCGCGGCTGCGAAGGGCGACCTGGACCGCCCCGGCGTCGAGATCGAGCCCCGCAAGATGTGGCCCACCGGTCTCGCCGCGGTCGGGATGGACCTCAAGGGCCGCATCCCCGCCGGCCAGCAGGCCGCCACGGGGCGTGCGCTGGGCAGGCTGTCGGACATCGGCTGGGGCAACCGCCTGCGCCCGCTCCTGGCGGCCCAGGCGGCGGACGGGCGGGTTCCGGACGATGTGCTGGCCGCCGTCGTGACCGTGGTGGCCGACTGGGCCCGTTCACCGGGCGGCTGGGCGAGCGGCACGCCCGACGCGGTGGCACGGCCCGTGGGGGTCGTCGCCCTGCCGTCCCGCTCCCGCCCCCAGTTGGTCGCCTCGCTGGCCGAGGGCGTGGCCCGCGTCGGCCGGCTCCCGCTGCTGGGAGCCCTGGCCTACACCCCGGAGGCCGACGCGTACGGCGCGCACCGCAGCAACAGCGCCCAGCGGCTCCGCTCGCTGGCCGCCTCGTTCACCGTTCCCGACGCGCTCGCCGCCGCCCTGGCCGCCACCCCCGGCCCGGTCCTGCTCGTCGACGACTTCTCGGATTCCGGGTGGACCCTGGCCGTGGGGGCCCGCCTCCTGCGCCAGGCCGGCGCCGACCAGGTGCTCCCGCTCGTCCTGGCCCTGGCCGGTTAGGGCCCCGGTCGGCCGCGCCCGCGGGGCGACCGGATGCGGCGTCGTCGAGGACGCCGAGCCGGTCGCACCCCAGCGGTTCACCACGGCCGCCCGCCGAAGCCGGCGGTGCGGTGCGTCAGTCGAGGACGGCGGTGACGTCGACCTCGACGAGGTATTCGGGTGAGGCGAGTGCGGCGACGCCGATGAGGGTGCCGGGGGCGGCGGGGGTGATGCCGAG
>NZ_JBVJCD010000077.1:8287-24292 GCF_055588985.1 Streptomyces sp. NPDC041970 | reverse complement strand
TGCAGCCCCCCCCCCCCCCCCCCCCCTCCTGCCCCCCCCCCCCCCCCCCCCCCCCCCCCCCCCCCCCCCCCCCCCCCCCCCCCCCCCGGGAGGGCGTCACGCCCAGGTGATCAGGCGCTTCGGCTGCTCCAGGACCGCCGCCACATCGGCCAGCACCTTGGAGCCCAGCTCGCCGTCGACCAGGCGGTGGTCGAAGGAGAGGGCCAGCGTGGTGACCTGACGCGGCTTCACCTTGCCCTTGTGGACCCAGGGCTGGAGCTTGATCGCCCCGACCGCCAGGATCGCGGACTCGCCCGGATTGAGGATCGGCGTGCCGGTGTCGACGCCGAAGACGCCGACGTTGGTGATGGTCACCGTGCCGCCCGCCATCGCCGCCGGGGAGGTCCGGCCCTCGCGGGCCGTGGTGACCAGCTCGCCCAGGGCCGCGGCGAGTTCCGGCAGGGTCTTGGCGTGCGCGTCCTTGATGTTCGGCACGATCAGGCCGCGCGGGGTGGCCGCCGCGATGCCCAGGTTCACGTAGTGCTTGCGCACGATCTCCTGGTTGGCCTCGTCCCAGGCCGCGTTCACCTCGGGGTTCCGCCTGATCGCGACGAGGAGGGCCTTGGCGATGATCAGGAGCGGGTTGACCCGCACCCCCGCCATGTCCTTGTCCTCCTTCAGCTCGGCGACGAGCTTCATCGTGCGCGTCACGTCGACCGTGACGAACTCGGTGACGTGGGGCGCGGTGAACGCGCTGCCCACCATCGCCTGCGCGATGGCCCTGCGGACGCCCTTGACCGGGATGCGGGTCTCACGGGCGGACGGGTCGGGCGCGCCCTGCGGCTCGCCGGACTCCACAGGGGCCGCCGGAGCGGCCGGGGGGGCCTCGGCGGCCGGAGCCGCCGCCGCGTGGACGTCCTCGCGGGTGATGACGCCGTCCTTGCCGGTCGGCACCACCGTCGCCAGGTCGATCCCCAGGTCCTTGGCGAGCTTGCGGACCGGCGGCTTGGCCAGCGGGCGGGCCGGTGCGTCGGCCTCGGGCGCGGGCGCCCGGCCGTTCAGCTCGGCCTGCACCGCCGCCGCGACGACGGCGGCCTCGGGGAGCGCCGCCCCCTTGCGCGGGCGGCGCTTGGTGGACGCCTCGGCGACCCCGTACCCGACCAGGACCGGCGTACGGCCCTTCGGCTCCTCGGCGGGGGCGGCGGCGGCCACCGGCTCGGCCGCCGGGGCGGCGGCGGGCTCGTCCCCGCTGCCCGGCGCCACGTCCACGGTGATGATCACCTGGCCGACGTCCACCGTCGTGCCTTCCGGGAAGCGCAGCTCGTGCACCACCCCGTCGAACGGGATCGGCAGCTCCACGGCCGCCTTCGCGGTCTCGACCTCGCACACGACCTGTCCGTCGGTGACGGTGTCTCCGGGCTGGACGAACCACTTGAGGATCTCGGCCTCGGTCAGCCCCTCGCCCACGTCGGGCATCTTGAACTCACGGAAGCGAGCAGACGTCTCGGTCATCGTCGTCACGTCCCCTCTCCTCAGTACGCCAGCGAGCGGTCGACGGCGTCGAGCACGCGGTCCAGGCCGGGCAGGTACTCGTCCTCCAGCCGGGCCGGGGGGTAGGGCACGTGGTAGCCGCCGACCCTGAGCACCGGCGCCTCCAGGTGGTAGAAGCAGCGCTCGGTGATCCGGGCGGCGATCTCCGCGCCCGAGCCGTGGAAGACGGGCGCCTCGTGGACCACGACGAGCCGGCCGGTCTTCTCGACCGACCTCTGCACGGTGTCGAAGTCGATCGGGGACATCGAGCGCAGGTCCAGGACCTCGATCGACCGGCCCTCCTCCTGCGCGGCCGCCGCCGCCTCCAGGCAGACCTTCACCATCGGCCCGTACGCGACGAGCGTGAGGTCGGCGCCCTCGCGGACGGTGACCGCCCGGTGCAGCGGGCCGGGAATGGCCTCGGTGTCGACCTCGCCCTTGTCCCAGTAGCGCCGCTTGGGCTCGAAGAAGATGATCGGGTCGTCGCTCTGGACGGCCTGCCGCATCATCCAGTAGGCGTCGCTCGCGTTCGACGGCGAGACCACCTTCAACCCCGCGACGTGCGCGAAGAGTGCTTCGGGCGACTCGCTGTGGTGCTCGACCGCGCCGATGCCGCCGCCGTAGGGGATGCGCACGACGACCGGCAGCTTGATCTTGCCGAGCGCGCGGGCGTGCATCTTCGCGAGCTGCGTGACGATCTGGTCGTACGCGGGGAAGACGAAGCCGTCGAACTGGATCTCGACGATCGGTCGGTAGCCGCGCAGGGCCAGGCCGATCGCGGTGCCGACGATGCCGGACTCGGCGAGCGGGGTGTCGATCACCCGCTCCTCGCCGAAGTCCTTCTGGAGCCCGTCGGTGATCCGGAAGACGCCGCCGAGCTTGCCGACGTCCTCACCCATGATCAGGACCTTGGGGTCGGTGTCGAGGGCCAGGCGCAGCGACTCGTTGAGCGCTTTCGCGATGGACATCTTTTCCACGGCCACGGCTACTTGCCCTCCTCGGCGGAGTCTGCGAACGATGCCTGGTAGGCGGCGAACTGGGCGCGCTCCTCGTCGACGAGGGAGCTGCCGTCGGCGTAACCGTGTTCGAACAGGGCCATCGGGTCCGGGTCGGGCATCGCCCGCACCGCCTCGCGCACGCGCCTGCCGAGGGACTCGCTCTCCTCGTCCAGCGCGGTGAAGAAGGCCGCGTCCGCCAGCTCCTCGTTCTCCAGGTACGTGCGCAGCCGCAGGATCGGGTCCTTGGCCTCCCAGGCCTCCCGCTCCTCGTCGGCCCGGTACTTCGTCGGGTCGTCGGAGGTGGTGTGCGCCCCCATCCGGTAGGTGAACGCCTCGACCAGGGTCGGGCCCTCGCCGCGGCGGGCGCGCTCCAGCGCGGAGCGGGTGACGGCGAGGCAGGCGAGGACGTCGTTGCCGTCGACCCGGACGCCGGGGAAGCCGTAGCCCTGGGCCCGCTGGTAGAGCGGGACGCGGGTCTGGCGCTCGGTGGGCTCGGAGATCGCCCACTGGTTGTTCTGGCAGAAGAACACGACCGGGGCGTTGTAGACCGCGGAGAAGGTGAACGCCTCGGCGACGTCGCCCTGGCTGGAGGCGCCGTCCCCGAAGTACGCGATCACGGCGGAGTCCGCGCCGTCCTTGGCGACGCCCATGGCGTAGCCGGTGGCGTGCAGCGTCTGCGAGCCGATGACGATCGTGTACAGGTGGAAGTTGTTGCTGTTGGGGTCCCAGCCGCCGTGGTTCACCCCGCGGAACATGCCGAGGAGGTTGGTCGGGTCGACCCCGCGGCACCAGGCGACGCCGTGC
Source organism: Streptomyces sp. NPDC041970 (assembly GCF_055588985.1). Classification (NCBI taxonomy): domain Bacteria; kingdom Bacillati; phylum Actinomycetota; class Actinomycetes; order Kitasatosporales; family Streptomycetaceae; genus Streptomyces; species Streptomyces sp. NPDC041970. Next base: position 20,981 of record NZ_JBVJCD010000077.1, on the reverse strand, counting down.
TCGCGGTAGGTCGGGAAGACGTAGTCGTCGTCGCGCAGCGCCCGGCCGCTGCCGATCTGGGCGGCCTCCTGGCCCAGCAGCGAGGCCCACAGGCCCAGCTCGCCCTGGCGCTGGAGGGCGGTCGCCTCGGCGTCGAAGCGGCGGGTGAGGACCATGTCCCGGTACAGCCCGCGCAGTTCGTCCGCGCTCAGGTCGATGCCGTAGTCCGGGTGCTCGACGCGCTCGCCCTCGGGCGTCAGCAACTGGACGAGTTGGGGCCCGGAACTCTGCGGCTTCTTCGCGGCGCTGGTCCGCTTGGTGCTGCGTCGCGGTTTACGCGCGGCGGCAGTGCTCTCCACGGTCACGTGCGTGCTCCTCCGTCGGTCCGGCCCCCGGGGTCTGCCGGGAACCAGTGCGGCTCGCCTGAATCCGGACGCGTGCACGGGGTGGGTGCGCCCGGCCGGGAACAGGCGTGACAGGTGCCCCGGCGAGCACCCTGTTACAGGCACGTTACCCAGTGCCTCGCACAACTGCGAAACCCTATCTGACCTGCGATTTTGCTTGGATTTCCAAGTAAATCGAGAAAACCGCGGAATGTCGCTGGTCACAGCACTGGAAACAGCCTCGCAGGCCGCCGGAACAACGGCACGTTATCCCGCGGATCACCGGCAGGGAAGAGCGGCGGAGAGGCGAGTGTGTGAGACTGCGGTGGTGCGCGAAGATGGAAAAATCCGGGTATTTCTGCTCGACGACCACGAGGTCGTCCGGCGCGGCGTCCACGACCTCCTCTCCGTCGAGGAGGACATCGAGGTGGTCGGCGAGGCGGGCACGGCCGCGGACGCGCTGGCCCGCATCCCCGCGACGCGCCCCGACGTCGCGGTGCTCGACGTGCGGCTGCCGGACGGCAGCGGCGTGGAGGTCTGCCGGGAGGTCCGCTCCCAGGACGACGGCGTCGCCTGCCTGATGCTCACCTCGTACGCCGACGACGAGGCCCTGTTCGACGCGATCATGGCGGGCGCCTCCGGTTACGTCCTGAAGGCGATCCGGGGCAGCGAGCTGCTGAACGCCGTACGGGACGTGGCCGCCGGGAAGTCGCTGCTGGACCCGGAGGCCACCGCCCGCGTGCTGGAGCGGCTGCGCGACGGCGGCAAGGGCGACGACCGGCTGGCCAACCTCACCGAGCAGGAGCGCCGCATCCTGGACCTGATCGGCGAGGGGCTGACCAACCGGGTCATCGGGGAGCGCCTGCACCTCGCCGAGAAGACCATCAAGAACTACGTCTCCAGCCTGCTGTCCAAGCTCGGCATGGAGCGCCGCTCCCAGGCCGCCGCCTACGTCGCCCGGCTCCAGGCCGAACGGCGCTGAACCCGTGCGGCGGCGGGCGGGCGCCGAGGGACTTTGGTCCCGGAGCGACCGGGGCAGGCGACTCTTACCCCGCTCCCGCCGCCGGGGGACAGTGGGTTCCATGTCCTTCGACGCACCCCCCTCGGGCGGCACGGCGGAGCCGGCCGGGCGGATCGCCGCCGCGCCGCTCGAACTGCTGGGCCGCGTGGCGTACGGCCGCCTCGCCACCAGCATCCGGGCGCTGCCGTTCCTCGCGGTGGCCCGGCACATCGTGAGCGACGGCCGCATCCTGCTGCGGATGCACGGCGGCTTCGGCTACCACGAGGCGTGCGACGGGAGCGTCGTGGCGTACGGCGCGGACAACTACAACGACGCGGCCGCCGGCCGCGGCTGCGGCCTGTGGTCCGTGCAGTTCACCGGCCCCGCCGAGATCGCGCGTCCCCGCCCCGACGAGGAGGAGCGCTTCGGGACCGCCCCCGCCACCGTCAACGGGGAGCCCTACGCGCCGGCGTACCTCCGGATCGCTCCGCACTTCGTCACGGAGCACACTCTCGACTATGACGCAACTCGGACGGTCCGACCACACAGCGTCACCTAACATCTGGTAAGTGCCGCGCTCATATGTCACTCGCCCGCCTGTTCCTCCGGTCGGCGAGGTGCTGCGCCGTTACCCGCACGCGGGCGAGCCGCTCGCCTGCGAGCCGATCACCAAGGGTCTGCTGAACCACGGCTACCGGGTCTCCACCACCCGCGGCTCGTACTTCCTCAAGCACCACCTCGACAAGAGGCACCTGGACGACGCCACCGGCGAACGCGCCGCGATCGTGCGCCAGCACCGGGCCACCCAGCGGTTGCAGTCGCTCGGCGTCCCCGTCGTCCCGCCCCTGGCGGACGCCCGAGGGGAGACGGTCACCGTGATCGACGAGAACTGCTACGCCCTGCACCCCTGGGTCGACGGTCTGCACCGGATCGGCGCGGAGCTGACCCTCGCCCAGTCCCGCCGGCTCGGCAGGCTCCTGGGGACCGTGCACACGGGGCTGGAGCAGGTGATGGCGCCGGGCGGCGGCACCGGCGGCGCCCAGGGCTCCGCCCGGCCCGGCTACCGCAGCCCGGACGCCGCCGACACCTTCGCGCTGATCGACGACCTGTTGGCGGCGGCGCGCGGTCAGGACGACCGCGGCTGCCCCCGCGACGCCTTCGACGAACTGGCCGTGCACCGGCTCGTGGAGCGGCGCGCCCTGCTCGAACAGCACGCCCACCGCCGCCCGCCGACCCCGCACGGCCCCGTCACGGGCTGGGTCCACGGGGACTTCCACCCGCTGAACCTGCTCTACCGGGGCGCCGACCCGGTCGCCATCGTGGACTGGGACCGGCTGGGCGTGCAGCCCCGCGCCGAGGAGGCCGTACGGGCGGCGGCGATCTTCTTCGTCCGCCCGACCGGGGAGCTGGACCTGGCGAAGGTACGGGCGTACGCCCGCGCGTACCGGCGGACGACGGGGGCGGGCGCCGGGGAGCTGGCCGCCGCCGTGCACCGGGTGTGGTGGGAGCGGCTCAACGACTTCTGGATACTGCGCTGGCGCTACCGCCTGGACGACCGCAGGGCCGACCCGCAGTTTCCCGCGGTGTCGGCCCTGGCGGTGTGGTGGACGCGCGCCTACGAGGAGGTGGGCGCGGCCTTCACGGAGTGAGCGGCTACGAGGTGGCGTTGCCCGCGGCGGTGCCGGGCGTGCTGCCCGCCCCGCCGTCGTCCTCGCCGGCCCCGCCGTCGTCGCCCCCGCCGCCGCCGCCCGGAGTGCCGGGCTCGGTGACCGTGTCGGTGGGCTGCTCGGTGGGCTCACCGGTGGCGCCGTCGTTGGCGTTGCCGTCGGAGGTGCCGGGGCCCGTCGCCGTCGCGTCCGGGGACGGGGTGAACGAGGGCCGGGTCGGGACCGGGTCCGGCGTCCACTGCGGCTGCTCCGGCTGGGTCCGCCCGCCCGACGAGGTGTCCGGCTCCGTCGGCTCGTCGGACTTCTCCTCCTCGGTCGGCTTCGGCGAGGGCGTCTCCTCGGAGGGGGTCGCGGAGGTGGACGGCGCGACGGGCTGCTTCTCCCCGCCGTCGCCGTCGCTCGCGCTGAGCGCGAAGGCGACCCCGGCGCCGATGGCGACCAGCGCGAGCAGGACGAAGAGCCACATCTTGCCGCGGCCGCCGCCGGCCCGCTCCCGGCCGCCGTCGTACCCGCCGTCGTCCGGGTTGAACGGCGGCAGGATCGGGCCCTGCGAGGTGTCCCCGTGCACCGGGTGGCCCATCGCGCGGGTGGAGCCCGTCATGCCGTGCGGCGGGGTGTGGCCGCCCTCGTTCAGGGCGACCGGGCCGGTGTTCCACGTGCCGGTGTGGCCGCCCTGCGCCTGGAGCATCTGGAGGCTGTACTGGACGAGGCCGCGCATCTCCTCGGCGCTCTGGAACCGGTCGTCCGGGTCCTTCGCCAGCGAGCGCATCACCATGCCGTTCAGCTCCGGCGGCACCGCGCCCGAGACCTCGGACGGCGGCACGGGGATGTCCTGGACGTGCTGGTAGACCACGGAGAGCGGGGTCTCGCCGGTGAACGGGGGCCGCAGCGCGAGCAGCTCGTAGAGCAGGCAGCCGGTGGCGTACAGGTCGGACCGGTGGTCGACCGCCTTGCCGAGCGCCTGCTCGGGGGAGAGGTACTGCGGCGTGCCCATGACCATGCCGGTCTGGGTCATCGTCGACTGCGCGCCGTGCAGCGCGCGGGCGATGCCGAAGTCCATCACCTTGACCGCGCCCGAGTCCGTGATGATCACGTTCGCGGGCTTGATGTCGCGGTGCACGATGCCGTGCTGGTGGGAGTAGGCGAGCGCTTCCAGGACCCCCGACACGATGATCAGCGCCTGCTCGGGCGGCGGGGCCTCGGCGGTCAGGAGCAGGTCGCGGATGGTGCGCCCCTCGACCAGCTCCATCACGATGTACGGGACGGTCCGACCGCCCACGACGTCCTCGCCGGAGTCGTACACGGCGACGATCGCGTGGTGGTTGAGGCCCGCGACCGACTGCGCCTCGCGGGTGAAACGGGCCTTGGAGACCGGGTCCTCGGCCAGGTCGGAGCGGAGCAGCTTCACCGCGACCGTCCGTCCGAGCCGGACGTCCTCCGCCGCGTAGACCTCCGCCATGCCGCCCCGACCGAGCCGGTAGGTCATCCGGTAACGTCCGTCACCGACGACGCCGCCGACGCCCCAGGAGTCGGTGCCATCCGAAACTCCGCCGCCGTTTGCTTCGGAATCGGGTGCCATCAGTCCTCGCCGTCGTATCTGTCCGCGCGTCCGCGGGTGCTCACGGTTCCTTGCTGCATTGACACGTCACGCTACAGCCTCCGCAGGACACCCCGGTTCCGCCCCGGACCGATCATCCGACCGCTCCGCGCGTCTTACACCTCCTTTTGATGCGTTTCCTGTAACGCTTCCGAGACGCTTCTTGTGCGTAGGGTCACGGAACGGGCACCCGGCTTGACGTGTCGGACCCCTCGGGCAGACTTGGCGCGTCACAGGGAACAGCGCGGGCCGTGCGCGCCGCCGAGGGGGATGCAAGTCATGAGCCACGACGGCGCACGAGGCCGCTACGCGGGCGGGTCGGTCGCGGGCGGCCGCTACCAACTGCGCGACCTGCTCGGCGAGGGCGGGATGGCCTCCGTCTACCTGGCCTACGACTCCGCCCTGGACCGGCAGGTCGCGATCAAGACCCTCCACACCGAGCTGGGCCGCGAGCAGTCCTTCCGCGAGCGCTTCCGCCGCGAGGCCCAGGCCGTCGCCAAGCTCCAGCACACCAACATCGTCTCCGTCTTCGACACCGGCGAGGACGAGCTCGGCGGCGCGCTGATGCCGTACATCGTCATGGAGTACGTCGAGGGGCAGCCGCTCGGCTCGGTGCTGGCCGCCGACATCCAGCGGCACGGGGCGATGCCGGCCGACAAGGCCCTCAAGGTGACGGCGGACGTGCTCGCCGCGCTGGAGACCAGCCACGAGATGGGCCTGGTCCACCGGGACATCAAGCCCGGCAACGTGATGATGACCAAGCGCGGCGTCGTGAAGGTCATGGACTTCGGCATCGCCCGCGCCATGCAGTCCGGCGTCACCTCGATGACGCAGACCGGCATGGTCGTCGGCACCCCGCAGTACCTCTCCCCCGAGCAGGCGCTGGGCCGCGGCGTCGACGCCCGGTCCGACCTGTACTCGGTCGGCATCATGCTCTTCCAGTTGCTCACCGGCCGCATCCCGTTCGACGCGGACTCGCCGCTCGCCATCGCGTACGCGCATGTGCAGGAGGAGCCGGTCGCGCCCTCCAGCGTCAACCGGTCGATCACCCCGGCGATGGACGCCCTCGTCGCCCGCGCGCTCAAGAAGAACCCGAACGAGCGCTTCCCCAGCGCCGCCGCGATGAGCGACGAGATCACCCGCGTGCTGAACGCCTCCGGCGGACAGACCGGCGCTCCGGTGATCGTGGCCGGCGGCGCGGCCCCCAGCAGCGGGTCGGGCGTGGGCTCGGCGGTGTTCCCGCCGGTCGACCAGACCGCCCCCGCGCCCCAGGGCCTCCAGACGCCGTACCAGCCGCACCCGCACCAGCCGGGCCCCTACGGCGCGCCGACCCCGGCGCCCGCGCCGAGCTACGGCTACCCGCAGGGGACCCAGGGCTACCCGGCTCCGGGGCCGTTGGCCCACCCGACCCCGCCGCCGTACGCGGTCGGCCCGCAGCACCCGACGACCACCGCCGCCGTGAGCGGCGGCTCCAAGCGGAACATGCCGGTCATCGTCGGCTCGATCATCGTCGCGCTGCTCGCCGTGGGGGGCCTGATCACCGCGCTCAGCCTCCAGAACGGCAAGGAGAACGAGGCGGGCAAGGGCGGCGATCCGGGCGCCGGCGAGTCGATCGAGGAGGGCTACCGCCCGCCGGAGCGCAACCGCACGATGAAGGCGACGGACTGCTCGAACGCCTCCGAGGACTCCAACGACCCGAAGAAGGTCCGGGCGCCGAGCTTCATCTACAAGGACATCCAGTCGGCGAAGGAGTGCGCCGCCGCCGCGGGGTGGACGATCAAGGAGATCGCCGAGCCGGGCAACACGTACGCCGACGGCCAGATCGTCGGCCAGTTCCCGTCCTCCGGGGCGAGCGTGGACGAGCGCGGCGCGCACTTCGAGCTGAAGGTCTCCACCGGCAAGCCCTCCTGAGCCCGCGCCGGGCCGCGATGGGCCCGGCCCGGCCGCGCCGCGCCCGCCTGCGGGCGGTTCGTGCGCGCGGAGCTGCGCGCCGGTGCGCGCTCCCGTTCGGCGCCCCCGGTCTGCGGTGCACGATCCTGGGCGGAGTCGTGCGCCTCTGACGTCTTCGCGACCGTTGCGTGTCGAGGTCGGACCGTTCCAGATCGGAGGCGGCCCCCGGAGTTCCGGATTCCGCGTCCGGGATGCCGGACGGGCGGCCCCGTGTGACGCTGATCCCATGGCTCCAGGACTCCCGGCCGCGTGGCCGTCGAGGTGCGCGGTCGCTCTGGTGGCGGCGGCCGCGGCGGCCCTGGGGCCGGCGGCCCCTCCCGCCCACGGATCGGCGGACGGCCCGTCAGCGGTCGCCGGTGAGCCCGACGCCCCGCCGCCCGCCCCCGACGCATCCGCCGCCCCGGCCGCGCCGGGTCCGCCCGCCGCGTCCGCCCCTCCCCCGCCGTTCGGCGTCCGGCCCCCCGGCGGGGTCCCGTGGCCGGATGGGAGCCCGTCCCCGGACGCCCTGTCCGGGAGCGGCGCGGCGGTCCCGGCCGCTTCCGGAGCCGAGCCGTCCGACGCCGTCCCGCCCGCCGCCTCCCGTTCCGCCTCCCCCGAGGTGACCGGGTCGACCGCGCCGCTGGCCGGACGCGAGGCCGCGGTCGGGAAGGCGCGTCCCGGACGCTCGCCGGCCCCGTCCGACCCGGCGCGCGCCGACCACCGGATCGAGGCCGAGGAGCCCGAGCCGACCGCCGACGACAGCGCGGAGCCGCACGTCCCCACCCCGCCGTCCAGCGCGTTCACCGACCCGCGGCAGCCGGCCGGACGGGCGCTCGACGCCCCGGACGTACGGCAGGTGCAGCAGGTCTCGCTGGGCTCGGGGCTCGCCCTGATCGGGCTCGGGCTGGGCTTCCTCGCCCTCCGCCTGCGCCGCGCGAGCTGAGCGCCGGGCGCCTTCGCCCACGTCTCCGCGGGGCCCTCCTCGCCCCTCCGTGACCGCCCGCCGGGATTTGCCAGGGCCTACATACTCGGTATACATACTCAGTATGTCCATTCGCCACGGCCTGCTGGCCCTGCTGGAGCGGGGCCCCCGATACGGGTCCCAGCTCCGTACCGAGTTCGAGTCGCGCACCGGCTCCACCTGGCCCCTCAACGTCGGCCAGGTCTATACGACGCTCAGCCGCCTGGAGCGCGACGGACTGGTCGTCCAGGAGGGGGAGGACGACGCCGGGCACGACCTCTACGCGATCACCGACGACGGCCGGACCGAGCTGCGCACCTGGTTCGAGCGCCCGGTGGACCGCACCAACCCGCCCCGCGACGAGCTGGCCATCAAGCTCGCCATGGCCGTGGGCGCGCCCGGCGTCGACATCCGGGACGTCATCCAGTCCCAGCGCCACCACACGCTCAGGGCGATGCAGGACTACACCCGGCTCAAGGCCCAGTCCCTCGCCGACGCCCCGACCAACCGGGACGAGGTCGCCTGGCTCCTCGTCGTGGAGCAACTGATCTTCCAGGCGGAGGCCGAGGCCCGCTGGCTGGACCACTGCGAGTCCCGACTCGTCCGCCTCGCCGACGCCGCCGCCGTCGAGCCCCCGGCCAAGCCCGGCCCGGCGGCCGCCCGCCCGGCCCGCTCCCTCGCCGGGCGCGCCCGCGACCGGCGCTGAGACCCGGCGCTCCGCGCACACCCGCATCCGACCTCTGACCCGCAGTCCGCAGCTCCTAGGGGGAACACCCACCATGTCCTCGTCCACCCCGACACCGGCCCCGCCGTCCTCCGGGACGCCCGCCGGCGACCCCGTACTCGAACTGCGGGCCCTGACCCGCACCCACGGCGCCGGCGTCGCCCAGGTGCACGCCCTGCGCGGCGTGAACTTCTCCGTCCACGCGGGCGAGCTGGTCGCCGTGATGGGCCCCTCCGGCTCCGGCAAGTCCACGCTGCTGACCCTGGCCGGCGGGCTCGACACCGCCACCAGCGGCCAGGTGGTCATCGAGGGCCAGGACATCGCCTCCCTCGGCCGCAAGGGCATGGCCGCCCTGCGCCGGCGCAGCGTCGGCTACGTCTTCCAGGACTACAACCTCATCCCCGCCCTGACCGCCGCCGAGAACATCGCGCTCCCCCGCGAACTCGACGGCGTCTCCGTGCGCAAGGCCCGCAAGGAGGCCCTCGCCGCGCTGGCGGAGATGAAGCTCTCCGAGATCGCCGACCGCTTCCCCGACGAGATGTCCGGCGGCCAGCAGCAGCGCGTCGCCATCGCCCGCGCCCTCGTCGGCGACCGGCGCCTCGTCCTCGCCGACGAACCGACCGGCGCGCTCGACTCCGAGACCGGCGAGGCCGTCCTCGCCCTCCTGCGCACGCGCTGCGACCAGGGCGCGGCCGGCGTCATGGTGACCCACGAGGCCCGGTACGCGGCCTGGGCCGACCGGGTCGTCTTCCTCCGGGACGGTTCGGTGGTCGACCAGACGCTCGCCGCCCACGCGGACTCCCTCCTGACCACCGAGGCCGCCACGTGAGCGTCCTGACCGGTTGGCGAGCCGCCTTCCGCATCGCCCGGCGCGACGCCCTGCGGTCCAAGGGCCGCAGCACCCTGGTCGTCGCCATGATCGCCCTGCCGGTGCTCGGGGTGACCGCCGCCGACCTGACGTACCGCAGCGCCCTGCCCACCCCGGCCGAGCAGTTGACGGCGGACCTGGGTTCCGCCGACGCCCGGTACACCGCCACGGGCATGGGACCGGTCCGGCTCGAACAGATGCCCGATGGCGTCAACTGGGCGCTCCCCCCGGACGCCCCGGAGCCGACGTCCGAGACGCAGGCGAAGCCGGTCGACGTGCCCGCGGTCCTCCCGGACGGCTCGCGGTTCCTCACCGAGCGGTCCGTGCCCGCGTCCGTGACGACCGCCCACGGCATCACCGACACCGAGATCACCGAGCTGCGCATCGCGGACCCGATGCTGCGCGGCCGGATCGAACTGGTCGACGGCGCGTTCCCGCGGACCGGGAAGGAGATCGCGGCCACCGAGGCGTTCGCCGAGGCGTCCGGCCTCTCCGTCGGCGACCGCGTCACCGTGCGCGGTCCGCAGCAGGAGTACACCCTCACCGGGGTGGTGGAGCTGCCCGCCGCACTGGACCGGGAGACCCTGTTCGCCGTGGACGGTGCGGTCATCGCCCCGTGGCAGAAGAGCGCCGAGCGGGACGCCGCGATCCTGCCGCCCCAGGCCGGCGACCGGCAGTGGCTGGTCGAGGGCCCGCCCGGCAAGGGCGTGGAGTGGCGGGACGTCCTGGCCGCCAACGAACGGGGCGTGGTCGTCAGGTCCCGGCAGGTCGCCCTGGACCCGCCGCCGGACTCCGAGGTCCCGATGTCCTCCCGCATGGGCGGCTTGACGGGGGACGACGCGGCGATGACCGCGGCGGCCGTCACCGTGACCGCCATGGCGCTCCTGGAGATCGTGCTGCTGGCCGGCCCGGCGTTCGCCGTGGGCGCCCGCCGCTCACGCCGGCAGTTGGGCCTGGTCGGATCGTGCGGCGGCAGCCGCGGCCAGATCAGGGCCGTGGTGCTCGCGGGCGGCGTGGTGCTCGGCGGGGTCGGGGCCGTCGTCGGCGTCGCCGCCGGATTCGCCCTCACCGCCCTGTTCCGCCCGATGATCGAGGACTTCACCGGCAGCCGCTTCGGGGGGTTGACCGTGCGGCCCGGCGAGATCCTCGCCATCGCCCTGCTCGGCCTGGTCACCGGCGTCCTCGCCGCGCTCGTCCCGGCGATCGTGGCGAGCCGCCAGTCCGTCCTGGAGTCGCTCACCGGACGGCGCGGCACGCGCCGCGGCTCCCGCGTGCTCCCCATGGTGGGGGCCGCCGCGCTCGCGGTCGGCGTCGCCGTCGCGGTGTACGGCGGAGTCGGCGGCAGCCAGGCGCTGGTCGCCGGCGGCTCCGTCCTCGCCGAACTGGGCCTCCTCGGCTGCATCCCGGTGATCGTCGGCTTCCTCGGCCGGCTCGGCCCGCGGCTGCCGCTGACGCCCCGGATCGCCCTGCGCGACGCGGCCCGCAACCGGGGCCGCACCGCCCCCGCCGTCGCCGCCGTCATGGCGGCCGTCGCGGGCACCGTCGCCATCGCCGCGTACACCAGCAGCCACGCGGCGGAGCAGGCGTACGACCACATCCCGAGCCTCACTCCGGGCACCGCCGTGCTGATGGCCTCCACCACCGCCGAGGAGGCCAAACTGCCCCGTGTGCGCGCCGCCCTGGAACAGCACTACCCGGTCGGCGCCCGACGCGCCGACCTCGGGCGGGTCTGGGCCGGCAGCGACTGCGCCGTGTACGACCAGGAGGAGCACGGCTGCGGCTCGCTCGCCTTCGTCAAGCCCACCGGCGAGGGCCACACCTGTCCGCTGAAGGGCAAGGGCGCCAAGAAGCTCGCCCTGTCGCTCTCGGCCGACGAGCACAAGCGGCTGATGAACACCCCCGCCTGTGTGGACGAGAGCACCACCATGGCCCTGTTCGGCACCGACGACAGCAAGATCGTCGTCGGGGACGCCTCCCTGCTCACCACGTACGTGAAGCTCGACGACCCGGCCGCGGCGAAGGCCCTGGCCGCGGGCACGCCGGTCCTGCTGAACCCGGCGTACGCGAAGGACGGCGAGGTCACCCTCAAGGCCGTCCACGCCTACGCCGACCGGGACGCGAAGAACCGCGCCGCCCACCCCGGCAAGGCGCGCACCACCACGGAACGGCTGAAGGTCCACGTCGCGCCGGACCGCTTCGCGGCGACGCCCGGCATCCGGATGATCATGCCGCAGGAGGCCGTGGACCGGCTCGGGCTGCACTCCGAGGACTTCGGCAGCCTCTACACGCTCGACCGCGCCCCCACGGACGCCGAGCGGCAGGCGACCGACGCGGCGATCGCCCAGGCGGGGAGCATGGCCTTCGTGATGACCGCGGACGCGATGGCCCGGTCGGACGACGACACCGTCCTGCTGCTCCTCGCGCTCTTCGCCGGGGTGGTGACGCTGGGCGCGGCGGCCATCACGACGGGGCTCTCCAAGGCCGACGCGGAGGCCGACCTGACCACGCTCAGCGCGGTGGGCGCGCCGCCGGGCGTCCGGCGGTCCCTGTCGGGCTTCCAGTGCCTGGTCGTCGCCCTGACCGGGGTGCTGCTGGGGACGGCGGCGGGGATCGTGCCCGCGATCGCGCTGCGGCTGACGGACCTGCGCGCCGCCCTGGCGACCATGCGGGCGGACCCGATGCAGTCGGCGTACACCCCGATCGTGATGCCGTGGGAGACGATCGGGCTGCTGGCCCTGGTCGTGCCGGTGCTGGCGGGGCTGCTGGCCGCCGCCCTCACCCGCTCCCGGCTGCCGCTGGCCCGGCGCGCGGGCTGAGTCCGTGCGGCCGAGCCGCGTCCGTGCGGTTCCGGCGCCCCCGGAGACGGTGGATCAACCGTTTCCGGGGGCACCACCGTGGTGTACGGCGTGTGTGGGAGACAATGGCGGCATGGAAATGCCGAGGAATGACCGGTCGCAGGAGCATCCGCAGGTCCTGGTCGTGGGCCAGGACGGAATGGCTGTCGGCGGCGGTGCCGACGAGTCGCGCGAGGTCCCGGTGACGGAGATGGTGGAACAGCCCGCGAAGGTCATGCGCATCGGCAGCATGATCAAGCAGCTCCTGGAGGAGGTCCGCGCGGCGCCTCTCGACGAGGCCAGCCGGGTCAGGCTCAAGGAGATCCACGCCAGCTCGGTGAAGGAGCTGGAGGACGGTCTGGCGCCGGAGCTGGTGGAGGAGCTGGAGCGGCTCTCGCTGCCGTTCACCGAGGAGTCGGTGCCCTCCGAGGCCGAGCTGCGGATCGCCCAGGCGCAGTTGGTGGGCTGGCTGGAAGGGCTCTTCCACGGAATCCAGACGGCCCTGTTCGCCCAGCAGATGGCAGCCCGCGCCCAGTTGGAGCAGATGCGCCGCGCGCTGCCGCCCGGCATGGGGCAGGACGACGACGAGGGCGGCAAGGACCCGCACGGCGCGATCCGTTCGGGCCCCTACCTGTAGCCCGGCGGCCCGCACCGACGCACGACCGGGGGGGGGGGGGGGGGGGGGGGGGGGGGGGGGGGGTCGTCCTCCGTCGCGTTTGTTCTCTCCTTTGCGTGTCGCCGGCGCCGCAGGG
>NZ_JBVJCD010000077.1:0-8277 GCF_055588985.1 Streptomyces sp. NPDC041970 | reverse complement strand
CCTGCTCCCCCCCCCCCCCCCCTCCCCCCCCCCCCCCCCCCCCCCCCCCCCCCCACCCCCCCCCCCCCCCCCCCCCCCCCCCCCCCCCCCCGCCGCGTGCGCGGTGCTCCCCCGGTGCGACGGCTCAGGCCGCCGAGGGCGCGAGCAGCACCACCTTGCCGATGTGCGTGCTGGACTCGAGCACCCGGTGCGCCTCGGCGGCGTCGCGCATCGGCACCGTACGGTCCACGACGGGCCGGACCGTCCCGCCGCCGATCAGCGGCCACACGTGCTCGCGTACGGCGGCGACGATGGCGGCCTTCTCGTCGAGCGGACGGCTCCGCAGGGAGGTGGCGGTCACGGCGGCCCGCTTGGTCAGCAGCGCGCCGAGGTTCAGCTCGCCCTTGGCCCCGCCCTGGAGGCCGATGATCGCGAGGCGGCCGTTCACGGCGAGCGCCCGCACGTTGCGGTCGAGGTACTTGGCGCCGACGATGTCGAGGATGACGTCGGCTCCCGCACCGTCCGTCGCCCTGCGCAGCTCCTCGACGAAGTCCTGTTCGCGGTAGTCGATGAGGATGTCCGCGCCCAGCTCGGCGCACCGGGCGAGCTTCTCCGGGCCGCCCGCGGTGACCGCCACACGGGCCCCGACCGCCTTCGCCAACTGGATCGCCATCGTGCCGATCCCGCTGGACCCCCCGTGCACGAGCAGCGTCTCGCCGGGGCGGAGGTGGGAGACCATGAACACGTTGGACCACACCGTCGTGGTGACCTCGGGCAGCGCCGCCGCCGCGACCGCGTCGACGCCGTCCGGCAGGGGGAGCAACTGGCCGGCCGGGACGGCCACCTTCTCCGCGTAGCCGCCGCCCGCCAGCAGCGCGCACACCGCGTCCCCGACCGCCCATCCGCTCACGCCCGGACCGAGCGCGGCGACACGGCCCGCGCACTCCAGTCCGGGGTAGGGGGACGCGCCGGGCGGCGGGTCGTAGAAGCCCTGCCGCTGGAGCACGTCCGCGCGGTTGACGGCACTGGCGGCGACCTCGACGAGGACCTCGCCCTCGCCGGGAACGGGATCGGGCACCTCGGCCCATACGAGCGCCTCGGGGCCACCGGGTTCGGGGATCGTGATCGCATACATGGCCGCGAGGCTACTCCCGCCCCGGCCCGCTCGCCCGGTACGGCCCCGGACGGCGCGGCCGGAGGCGCACGGCGTCAGGGGCGCTGGTGCGGCGGCATCGTGTTGGGCGGAAGGGACGCGGAACTGGGGCTCGCCCGGACGATCGTGATGACCCGGTCCGTCAACTGGAGCGGACTGGCCGCCGGGTCGTCGTAACCGAGCAGCCGGTGCCCGCGCAGGACGCTGACCACCAGGTCGTCGGTCTCCCGAACGCCCTTGCCGACCTCGGCCTTTATGACCGGCCGCTCCACCAGGTCGAGCCCGCTGCCCTGCTGGATCAGGTCCTCCATCACCGTGCCCGCGCTCGGGCTGAGGACGGAGAGGCCGAGCAGCCGGCCGGCGGCACTGGCACTGGTGATGACGGCGTCGGCACCGGACTGCCGCAGGAGCGGCGCGTTCTCCTCCTCGCGCACCGCGGCGACGATCTTCGCCGCCCGGTTGAGCTGGCGCGCCGTCAGGGCGACCAGGACGGCGGTGTCGTCGCGCTGGGTGGCGATGATGATCTGGCGGGCCTTCTGCAACTCGGCGCGCAGCAGCACATCGCTGCGCGTGGCGTCACCGAGCACTCCGGTGAAGCCCTCGGCGTTGGCGGCCTCGATGACCTTGGAGGCCGGGTCGACGACGACGATCTGCTCCTTCCGCAGACCGGTCGCGAGGAGCGTCATGATCGCCGAGCGGCCCTTCGTGCCGAAGCCGACGACGACGGTGTGGTCACGCAAGTGGGATCTCCAACGCTTCAGCCGGAAGTCCTCGCGGGTCCGTTCCGTGAGGACTTCGAGAGTGGTGCCGACCAGGATGATCAGGAAGAGCACGCGCAACGGGGTGATGAGGACGACGTTGATGAGCCGTGCGCCGTCGCTGTACGGGGTGATGTCGCCGTACCCGGTGGTGGAGAGGGTGACCGTCGCGTAGTAGACCGCGTCCAGCAGGTCGACCTCGCCGTCCGCGTTGTCGTTGTACCCGTTGCGGTCGAGCCAGACGATGAGCACCGTCGCGGCCAGCACGAGCAGCGCCATCAGCAGCCGCTTGCCCACCTGTCGCGCCGGACCGACGACGACCCTGCGCGGGAGCATCACCCGCGTCGGCACGACGTGTTCGTCCGCTCGCCTGGCCATCGCATCATGGCCGGGAAGTTTCACGTGAAACACCCTTCCGTCCACGGCGTCGCCGGGGCCCACGGCAGATCGAGAATCTCCACCTCGGTGCCGGACCGTACCCCGCCCGGCGGCACGACGGCCAGCCCGTCCGCCCCGGCGATCCCCCGCAGCATCGCGGGACCGTTGTAGCGGAGCGGCACGACATGGTCCCGGCCCCCCGCGTCGCCCGCGCGATGCACCACGGGCACGAGGCGGGTGTCGTGCGGATGCCCCTGCACATCGGTGGGGACGAGGGCCAGGTACGGGTCCTGGTCCGAGCGGCCCGCGATCCCCGCGAGCAGCGGTTCGGCCAGTGTCAACAGCCCCGAGACGGCCGCGAGCGGGTTGCCGGGCAGCCCCACCAGCCACGGCCCCTGGTGCGGCAGCCGGGCCAGCAGCATGGGGTGGCCTGGGCGGACGGCCACCCCGTCCACCAGCAGGTCGGCCCCGAGGCCGTCGAGCACCGGGTGCACATGGTCGACCGGCCCGGAGGCCGTTCCGCCGGTGGTGACGATCAGGTCGGCGTCCGAGGCGGTGAGCGCCTCACGCAGCGCCCCGGCGTCGTCCCCGAGGCGGCGGGGGCCGGAGACCTCCGCGCCCAGGGCCCGCAGCCAGGGGCCGAGCATGGGCCCGAGGGCGTCGCGGATCAGCCCGTCGCGCGGCGGGCCCGAGGCCAGCAGTTCGTCGCCGAGGACGAGGACGTCGACGCGCGGCCGGGGCACGACGGGCAGCGCGTCGTACCCGGCGGCCGCCGCCAGCCCGAGCACGGCCGGGGTCACGACCGTCCCTGCCGGGAGGAGGTCCTCCCCGGAGCGGCACTCCTGGCCGCGGGGTCGGACGTCCTGCCCGGTCACCACGGGCCGCCGGGCGTGCAGCAGCCCCTTGGCCCCGTCGGCGGCGGCGTGCTCGGTACGGAGAACCGCCGTCGCGCCGGGCGGGACGCGGGCGCCGGTCGCGATCCGTACGGCGGTGCCGTCGGGCCGTACGGCCGGGACGCCGCCGTCACCGCCCGCGAGCAGGCCCGTGCCCTCCTCGAACCTCCAGGGGCCCGGCCCGGCCACCGCCCAGCCGTCCATGGCCGAGGTGTCGAAGGGCGGCAGGTCGGTGAGCGCGCCGAGCGCCTCGGCGAGCACATGCCCCAGGGCGCGGTCGAGCGGCAGCCGCACCGCGGCGCGCGGCCCGCCGCGCCCGGCCCGCGCGGCGACCGCCCGCGCCCGCCCCCAGGACAGGGACGAGGGGGCGGGCGCTGCCTCGGCGGGGGACGGCTCGGTGGGGGGCGGCTCGGTGGTTCGCGTGGCGGTGGGGGTGGGCGTGGTGGGGGGCGTGGGGTGCGGCTCGGTGGTGGGGGCGACCGCGGGCGCGGTGGGGGCGGGCGCGGCGGCGCGGGGGGCGGTGGGGATCTGCTCGGCGGTGGGCGCGGTGGCGCGGGGGGCGGTGGGGGTCTGCTCGGTGGTGGGCGCGGTGGCGCGGACGGTGGGCGGCTCGGCGGTGCGGCCGGTGTCCCGGTCACCGCTCGAAGCTCTGCCGAGACCGCGGCCCGCACCGCCCACCAGCGCGAGCGCCTGCTCGATGGCCCCCTCCGCCGCGGCACGCGCGAGGTCGCACGCCGCGGCACGCGCGAGGTCACCGTCGAGGTCGGGGGCGAGGCGAGGAGCGGCCTCGGGACCACCGGGCCGGTCGGGGGCCGACGCGTGGCGGGCGGTCGCGGGGCCGGGGGCGTGGGCACGGTCGGCAGCGGGGCCGGGGGCATGGGGACGGTCGGTGCCGGAACCGGACGGGTGGGGACGGTCGGCAGCGGGACCGGACGGGTGGGGGCGCTCGGCAGCATCGCCGGGCGCGCTGGACCGGGATGCGCGAGGGCCGGCCGCGTGGTGCCCCGCCGCATCGGAGCCGGTCCGGCGCGGGCGGTCCGCCTCGGGG
Source organism: Streptomyces sp. NPDC041970 (assembly GCF_055588985.1). Taxonomy (NCBI): domain Bacteria; kingdom Bacillati; phylum Actinomycetota; class Actinomycetes; order Kitasatosporales; family Streptomycetaceae; genus Streptomyces; species Streptomyces sp. NPDC041970. The sequence goes on along the minus strand of NZ_JBVJCD010000077.1, from coordinate 4,068 downwards.
CCGGGGGCTGGCGGGCGGGCGGCGTCAGGGCCGGACGGGTCCGGGGCTGTCATGGGGTTCCGGTCCCTTCCGGGCTCGTCGCGGGGCCGGCCCGGTCAGCGCCATCGGCCGCCGAGGTCGGGGTCCCGGCATCCTGAGCGGCAGCGGGCTTCGCGCTCGGCGCCGACGCAGCGCCCGGTCCCTCCTCCGCTTCCCACCGAAGGGCGAGGGCGGCGGCCCTGCGCGCGGCCTCCGCGACCGCCGCCGCGGCCTCGTCGGGCCCCGCGCCGGCGCTCGCCCTGGCAGCCGCGTAGCCGACCAGGAAAGTCGTGAGCGGGGCGGCGGGCCGGGCGACTCCGTGCGCGGCGTCACGGGCGAGGTCGAGCAGGAGACCGGTGTCGACGTCGAGGTCGATGCCGAGTTCGTTCTTGACCGAGGTGATCCATTCGTCCAGCACGGCCCCATGCTCCCTGATCCGGGCTCGGGCGGCGGCGATGTCGTCCCAAGTGTCGCAGTCGAACGCGGCGTGGGGGCCCGCGTCGACCCGGACGAGGTCCAACTCGGCGGTCAGCAGCCGCAGGGGCAGACCGGCGAGGCCGCCGTGCTCGGTGGCGATGAGCGCGAGTTCCCTGCGGAGCGGCTCGGCGCGGTAGGCGGCCACGAGCGGTTGGTCGCGCCCGTCCGGATCGGTGCAGAGGGCGCCTTCCCGGCCGGTCCGCCCGGCCGCGTCGAGCAGCGCCTCCACCGTCCCCGTACCGAGGAAGGGCAGGTCGGCGGAGAGGACGAGCACGCGTTCCGCCGTCGTGTGCCGCAGCCCCGCGCCGAGCGCCGCCAACGGGCCGCCGCCCTGGGGGACTTCGCGGGCCCAGGTGACCGGGCGGGCGGTCGGCCGCCGCCCGCCCACCACGACGGTGACGCGCGCCCCGGCGCAGGCCGCGAGGACCCGGTCGAGCAGCGCCCGGCCGCCCACCCGGACTCCGGGCTTGTCGGCGCCGCCGAGCCGCTTCGCGGCCCCACCGGCAAGGACGATCACGTCGTAGGCGGTCATGCGTCGAGTATGGGCGGCGCCCCCCGCGGCCCCCCGCAGGGGGCCGCCCCCACCGGGGCGGGCCACCCGGCGCGGACGCCGCCGCCGGGACGGCCCGCAGTGAGGCGGTCCGGCGGGGACGGGCGGCCCGCCCCGGCGGGTGGGACGGCGGCCCGCCCCGCTCGCCGGCCCGGCGTCACAGGGTGCGCAGCAGCACCTCCGGTCGCTCCACGCAGTCCGCCACGTACCGGAGGAAGCCCCCCGCCGTACCGCCGTCGCACACCCGGTGGTCGAAGGTGAGGGAGAGTTGGACGACCTGGCGTACGGCCAGCTCGCCCTCGTGCACCCAGGGTTTGGGCATGATCCGGCCGACGCCGAGCATCGCCGCCTCCGGGTGGTTGATGATCGGCGTCGAACCGTCGACCCCGAAAACCCCGTAGTTGTTCAGCGTGAACGTGCCTCCGGTCAGTTGGGCCGGAGTCAGCTTCCCGGTCCGGGCCGCCTCGGTCAGCCGGGCGATCTCCGCACCGATCGACTCCGTGTCGCGGACGTGCGCGTCGCGGACGACCGGCACGACGAGGCCCCGCTCGGTCTGGGCCGCGAACCCGAGGTGCACTCCGGGCAGCCGGACGATCTCCCGAGCGGCCGTGTCCACGATGGCGTTGAGCTCGGGGAAGCGGGCCAGCGCGGCCGTGCAGATCCTCGCCAGCAGGGCCAGCACCGACACCTTCGGCCCGGCGGAGGGGCCCGTCGCGGCGTTCATCGCGGCTCTGGCGGCCATCAGCCCGGTGGCGTCGGCGTCCACCCAGCAGGTCGCGTCGGGGATCTCGCTCCGACTGCGCGTCAGCTTGTCGGCGATCGCCCCCCGCACCCCCCGCAGCGGAATCCGCTCGGCGGCCGGGGCGGTCGACGGCTCCGGCCCCGCGGGAACCGGGGCAGTGGCGTACGCGGCCGCCGCCGGGACCCCGGATGCCGCCTGGGCCGTACGGGTCCCGTCCGGCACGGTCCGCTCCGCACGCCTGATCGCGGAGTCGACGTCGGCCCGCAGGATCAGCCCGTCGGGGCCCGACCCCGCCAGGCGTCGCAGGTCGACGCCGTGCTGCCGGGCCAGGCGGCGTACCAGCGGGGAGACCACCGCCACCGGCCCCCGCTCGTCCGGCCGGTCCCGGTCGGCCCCGTCCACGGTCGGCGCGGCGGGCACGGCCTCCGCAGCCGGCCCGCGCGCCGCGCCGGCCGCCGTTTCCGGGGTGGACGCGCCCACCCCGGCAGGCCGGGCGGCGGACACCCGGTCGGGGCGGATGCGGCGTCGGCGGGCGGCCGGTGCGCCGGTCCCGTAGCCCACGAGCACGTTCCCGGACCCGGACGAGGTCTCCGGCTCGGCGGGACCCGAGGGCGGGGAGGCGTCGGCGGCACTGCGGTCGCCCGCCCCCGGCCGGGCGGGGTCCGACGCGTCCGATTCCGGCAGCGCGGAGTCCGGGGCGCCCGGTCCCGGCAGCGCTCCGACCGCGACCGTCAGCAGCGGCGCGCCGACGGGCAGTTCCGCGCCCTCCTCACCGAACCGCGCGGTCACCACACCCGCGTAGGGGCACGGCACCTCCACCATGGCCTTGGCCGTCTCGACCTCGACGACGGGCTGGTCGACGGCGACGACGTCACCGACCTCGACCAGCCAGCGCACGATCAGCGCCTCGGTCAACCCCTCACCGAGGTCCGGCAGCTTGAATTCGAGCACCTGGGGCATCAGCGGTCCGCCTCCCACTGCAGCCGGGCCACCGCGTCGAGCACCCGGTCGACTCCCGGCAGATGGTGCCGCTCCAGCATGGGCGGCGGGTAGGGGACGTCGAACCCGGCCACGCGCAGCACCGGCGCCTCCAGGTGGTGGAAGCACCGCTCGGTGATCCGGGCCGCGATCTCACCGCCGGGCCCCCCGAACTCCGAGGACTCGTGGACGACGACCGCGCGCCCCGTACGCCGCACCGACGCGGCCACCGTCCCGTCGTCGAACGGCACCAGGGAGCGCAGGTCCACCACTTCGAGGTCCCAGCCCTCCGCCACCGCCGCTTCGGCGGCCTCCAGGCAGACCGGCAGGGACGGCCCGTACGTGATCAGCGTCGCGTCCCGGCCGGGGCGGCGGACCACGGCCCGGCCGATGGGCGCGACGGCGGCCGGAGCCTCGGGCGACCAGTCGGCCTTCGACCAGTACAGCCGCTTCGGCTCCAGGAAGACCACCGGGTCGTCCGAGGCGATCGAGGCGCGCAGCAGCCCGTACGCGTCGTCGACCGTGGCCGGTGTGACGACGTGCAGGCCGGGCGTGGCCATGTAGTACGCCTCGGAGGAGTCGCTGTGGTGCTCGACCCCGCCGATGCCGCCGCCGTAGGGGACCCGCACGGTGATCGGGAGCGGCATGGCCCCCCGCGTGCGGTTGCGCATCTTCGCGACATGGCTGACCAACTGCTCGAACGCCGGATAGGCGAACGCGTCGAACTGCATCTCCACCACGGGCCGCAGCCCGTACATCGCCATGCCGACGGCCGCGCCGAGGATGCCCGCCTCCGCCAGCGGGGTGTCGGTGCACCGGCCGTCGCCGAACTCCTTCGCCAGCCCGTCGGTGACCCGGAAGACCCCGCCGAGCGTGCCCACGTCCTCACCGAGCACGTGCACGGCGGGGTCCTCGGCCATCGCGTCCCGCAGCGCGCGCCCGAGGGCCTGCGCCATGGTGGCCGGCTTCGCCTTCGCCGCGCGTCCGCCGGCTCTCGTCGCCGCGGTGGTCATCGACCCGCCTCCGCACGGTGCTCGGGGCGGTCCCGCTCGCCCGGCCCGCCGCGGTGGTCCTGCTCGGCGTCCAGCTCGGCCCGCAGCCGGTCGGCCTGCTCCAGAAGCTGGTCGGTCCGCTCGGCGTACACATGGGCGAAGAGGTCCATGGGCTCCAGCACCGGATCCGCGTTCATCCGGTCGCGGGGGGGGGGGGGGGGGGGGGGGGGGGGGGGGGGGGGGGGGGGGGGGGGGGGGGGGGGTGGAGGGGGGGAGGGGGGGGGGTTGCTGTTCCTCGCCCGTAAAAGGGG
>NZ_JBVJCD010000076.1:0-24375 GCF_055588985.1 Streptomyces sp. NPDC041970 | reverse complement strand
GTCGGCGACGGGGTCAACGACGCCGCCGCCCTCGCCGCCGCGGACCTCGGACTCGCGATGGGCACCGGGACGGACGCGGCCATCGAGGCGAGCGACCTGACCCTGGTGCGCGGCGACCTCAACGCCGCCGCCGACGCCATCCGCCTCTCCCGCCGCACCCTCTCCACCATCCGCACCAACCTCTTCTGGGCCTTCGCCTACAACGTCGGCGCACTCCCCCTCGCCGCCGCCGGGCTCCTCAACCCGATGATCGCCGGTGCCGCGATGGCCTTCTCCTCCGTCTTCGTGGTCGGCAACTCCCTGCGCCTGCGCGGCTTCCGGGCCCTCTGAGCAGCCGCCCCGCGCCCGCCCTCCGCACAGCCCTTCCGTACGGGTCCGGCGACCGGGCCGTCCGGCGGGGGGGGGCGGCGCTCAGGCCCGTACGAAGCGCAGCCGGGTCCCCGGCGCGGCCTGGGCCGCCGCCGCGAGGGCCCGTTCGGCGACGACGGCGACGACCGGGTAACCCCCGGTCGTCGGGTGGTCGTTGAGGAAGACGACGGGCCGGCCGTCCGGCGGCGCCTGGACCGCGCCCAGCACCATGCCCTCGCTGGGCAGTTCGCCCGTACGGGCCCGCTCCAGCGGGGGCCCTTCGGTGCGCAGGCCGACGCGGTCGCTGTGGGCGGAGACCCGGTAGTCGGCGGTGAGCAGGGTGCGGAGGGCGGCGGCGGTGAACCAGGCGTCGCGGGGCCCGAGGTGGACCGGGAGCACCAGTTCGGCCGGTGCGCCCGGCCACGGGACGGGCCCGGCGGGAGGCACGCCGCAGCACCCCGGACCGCCCAGCGGGAGCACGTCGCCGTCCCGCAGCGGGGCGGGCCCCAGCCCCGAGAGGAGGTCGGCCGAGCGGCTGCCCAGCACCGGCTCCGGCTCCAGGCCCCCCGCGAACGCCAGGTAGCCGCGCACCCCGTTCACGGCGGGGCCCACGTCCAGCACCGCGCCCGCCGGGACCCGCACGGCCGCGCCCCACGCGGCCGGCCGCCCGTCCACCGTCACCGGGCACCCCGCACCGCCGACGACGGCCACCACGGGCCGGGAGGGGCGGACCGCGCAGCCGGTGAGGGTGGTCTCCAGGACGGCGGCGTCCGGCGGGTTGCCGGCCAGCCGGTTGGCCAGGCGGGCGGCGGGCGCGTCCAGCGCCCCGGACCGCCCGACCCCGAGGTGCGCCCAGCCGGGACGCCCGGCGTCCTGCACCGTGGTCAACGCGCCGGCCCGCACGACGTGGAGTACGGATGCGGGGGCGGGGGCGGAACCGGAAGCGTTGACCGAGCCGGAGGCAGGACCGGAACCCGAAGCCGAGGCCGGCGCACCGCCCGAAGCGGAACCGGAAGACGTCATGCGCCGCGCTCCCCCACCGCCACGAACCGCACCCGCGTCCCCGGCGTCAGCAGCGCCGCCGGCTCCCGGTCCGGGTGCCACAGGGCGCCCGGCTCCGGCGTCCGCCCGATGAGCTGCCACCCGCCGGGCGACGAGCGCGGGTACACCCCGGTGTAGGGCCCGGCGAGGGCCACCGCACCGGCCGGGACCCGTGTGCGCGGGGTCGCGCGCCGGGGCACGTGCAGGGGCTCGGGCAGCCCGGTCAGGTAGCCGAATCCGGGCGCGAACCCGCAGAACGCCACCCGGAACGCGGTACGGGCGTGCAGCGCGGCCGCCTCCGCCGCCCCGACGCCCCAGAGCGCGGCGACCTCGTCGAGGTCCGGGCCGTCGTAGACCACGGGGATCTCCACCGCTTCGCCCGCCTCGCCGCGCAACGGCTCCACCCACCAGGACGCCAGGTCCCGAGCGAGCCGGTCCCGGTCGCCGGGCACGCGCTCCGCGATCCCGTCGAGCAGGACCGTACGGGCGGCCGGGACGATGTCCCGTACGCCGGGCAGCTCGCCGCGCCCGCGGCGGCGGAGCAGCTCGGCGTGGAAGGCCAGGGCGCGCTCGCCGTCGGCCAGCTCGACGAGGAGCGCGTACGGCCCGGCGGGCAGCACCCGGACCTCCTCCGCGCCGGGGGGCCCGGTTCGGACCTCCTCCGCGCCGGGGGGCCCGGTCACGCGAACGCCCGTACCGCGACGCCCGCTTCCTCCAGCGCCGCCCGCACCCGGCGGGCGAGCGCCGCGGCGCCGGGGGTGTCCCCGTGGACGCAGAGCGAGCGGGCCGCGACGGGAATCCGGCTGCCGTCCGCTCCGGTGACCGCCCCGTCGACGGCCAGGCCGACGCTCCGGCGTACGACGGCGTCCGGGTCGTGCACGACCGCGCCCGGTTCGCCGCGCGGGACCAGGGTGCCCTGCGGGGTGTACGCCCGGTCCGCGAACGCCTCCTCGACGGCGGGGAGCCCGGCGGCGGCGGCCCGCGCGAGCAGACGGGAGCCGGGGAGCCCGAGGACCGCGAGGCGGCCGCCCGCGAGCCGGACGCCCTCGACGACGGCAGCGGCCTGCTCGTCGTCCCGGACGGCCCGGTTGTAGAGGGCGCCGTGCGGTTTGACGTAGGAGACGGCGGACCCGGCCGCCTCGGCGAAGACCCGCAACGCGCCGATCTGGTAGGCGATCTCGGCGGTCAGCTCGTCGGGCGGCACGTCCATCGGGCGCCGCCCGAACCCGGCCAGGTCCCGGTAGGAGACCTGCGCCCCGATCCTTACGCCGTTCGCCGCCGCCGCGTCGCAGACCCGCCGCATCACGGAGGGGTCGCCCGCGTGGAAGCCGCACGCCACGTTGGCGCTCGTGACGCAGGCGAGGAGCGTGTCGTCGTCGGTCAGGGTCCAGCGGCCGAAGCCCTCACCGAGGTCGGCGTTGAGGTCCATCATCACGGGCGCACCGTAGTGACCGCGCGGCGGAGCGGCAAGCGGAGGCGCGGGCGCCTCCTAGAGTCGTCCCATGACGGACAGCCCCCACCCGCGCGGAACCGCCCCCCAGGACCCGGCAGAAGATGCCGCTGCCGCCGGAACCGCCCCGCGGGAAGCCCCCGCCGACACCGGCACGGCCACCGGCGCGGGCACGACCACCGGCGACGCCGCCCTACGCGACCGCTGGCGGGAGACGCTGCTCGCGGCCCGCGCGGGAGCGCCCGGCCCCGACCCCCTCCCGTACGCCGAGAACCTCCTCGCCCGCTGGGCCGAGCCGCAGCGGCGGTACCACACCACCGCCCACCTCGCGGCGGTCCTGGACCGGATCGACGTCCTCGCGGACCACGCGGACGACCCCGTCGCGGTGCGCCTGGCCGCGTGGTTCCACGACGCGGTGTACCGCCCCGACCGCACGGAGAACGAGGAGCGCAGCGCCGCCCTGGCCGAGCGCGCGCTGCCCGAGGCGGGGGCGCCGGACGCGGTGGTGGAGCGGGTCGCCCGGCTGGTCCGGCTCACCGTGACGCACGACCCGGCGGACGGCGACCGGGACGGCGAGGTGCTGTGCGACGCCGACCTGGCGGTCCTGGCGGGCGACCCGCGGGCGTACGGGGCGTACGCCGCCCAGGTCCGCGAGGAGTACGGCTTCGTGCCCGAGGAGGCGTTCCGGGAGGGCCGGGCGGCGGTGCTCCGGCAGCTCCTGGCCCTGCCCCGGCTGTTCCGTACGCCGTACGGGGCGGCCGCCTGGGAGGCGCGGGCCCGGCACAACCTGGCGACGGAGCTGGAGCTGCTGGAGTCGTCCGGCCGCCCCTGACCTGGGCCCGCGCGTCTCCCGGTCCGGAGCGCGGGAAGTTTCACGGGCGGGTGACGAGGGGCCGGGCGATGTCCCGGTTGGTTCACGATGTCGTCCCGGTCGGTCTCCACCCCGGCCGGTCCGCTCCGGCGGGGGCTAACGTTCCCGAGCGCAGACGAACCGATTCTGCGACGGCGGTCCGCCCGGCTTCCCGCGCGGACCGCCCGTGTTTCCGCTCGACGATCCACGGGGGTACAGCGCGATGACCGAGGGACACAGCACCGCAGTCGGCAGGTCGTCCCGGCGAAGCGTCCTGAGACTGGCCGGGGGCGGGCTCGCCCTGGCCGCCCTGGGAGCCGCCGCGACCGCCTGCGGCCCCGAGGAGGACGCGTCCGGGGGCGCCGGCGCGGGCCCCTCGGGCGGCGCCCCCTCCCAGGCCGCCCCGGCCGGGGACGGGCAGGCGCCCAAGCCGTTGTGGACGAGGACCACCTCCGCCGAGACCTACGGGGACAACGACGAGCTGGCGGCCGTGGACGGCGTGGTCATCGCGAGCGGCGACCCGCTCGCCGCCCTCGACACGGCGACCGGCGCTGAGCGGTGGTCGCTGCCGGAGGGCGCGACCCCCGGCGCTCCGCTGCTGCTGGGCGACGGCGTCCTCTACCTGGCCAGCGGCACGTACGACGGCAGCGTCATCGGGTACGCCCCGGCCTCCGGCAAGGAGACCTGGCGCAGCCGGCTGGGCGGGGAGTACCGGCAGCCGAGGCCCGTCGCGGTGGACGGCGGTCAGGTGTACGTCATCGCCGAGATCCTCGAAGCCGACGGCTCGTCCCGGACCAACGTGATCGCCGCGCTGAACAGCACCACCGGCGCGCTGGTCTGGAAGGAGCAGCGCGACCCCGGCACCGAGCAGAACGGCGTCAACGCGGTCGTGCGGGGCCGTCACCTCGTCTACACCGACATCAAGAAGAACCTCACCGTGCGCGACACCGCCACCGGCAAGCAGGTGTGGACCCAGCGGACGGCCAAGACGAACTACGGCCCGTTCGCCGTCCACGAGGACCTGGTGATCGTCCCGCAGGGGCAGCGGCTCCAGGCGTTCGCCCTGTCCGACGGGGCGGAGAAGTGGTCGGTGCGGGCCGGGGAGTTCGCCTCCTTCCGCGAGCCGGCCGTCCTGGAGGACGTGCTCTACGTGGCGGACAGCGACCGGACCCTCTGGGCCCTCGACCCGCGCACCGGGAAGAAGATCTGGCGGACCACGGACCTCGCGGACGCCTCGGCGCACACGCCCCGGCAGTACGTCAAGGTGGGCGGCACCCTCTACGGGGCCACCGACCTCGACGACCAGGGCGGCGTCCACGCCTTCGACGCGAAGACCGGGGCCCTGCGCTGGACGTTCAACGACGGGTCGGGCGACTACCACGCCTGGTTGGCGGCCACCGACGGCAAGCGCCTGTTCGCCCTGCACGGCAAGAAGCTGCACGCCCTGCCCGCGTAGCGGCCGGCGGGGCCACCGGGCCGGGAATGCGGGCGGGCCGCGGGGCGTTGGGGGGAGTCATGCCCGACTCCCCCCAACGCCGTGCTCCCATGCCCCTGGCCGTCTACATCCTCGGCCTCTCCGTCTTCGCCCTCGGCACCAGCGAATTCATGCTGTCCGGCCTGCTGCCGCCCATCGCGGACGACATGGACGTGTCCATACCGCAGGCCGGCCTGCTCATATCCGCCTTCGCGATCGGCATGGTGGTCGGCGCGCCGCTGCTCGCCGTCGCCACGCTCCGCCTGCCGCGCCGCACCACGTTGATCGCGCTGATCTCGGTGTTCGGCCTCGGCCAGATCGCCGGTGCGCTGGCTCCGACGTACGAGGTGCTCTTCGCCTCCCGTGTGGTGAGCGCGCTCGCGTGCGCGGGCTTCTGGGCGGTCGGGGCGGCCGTGGCCATCGCGATGGTCCCGGTGAACGCGCGGGCGCGGGCGATGGCGGTCATGATCGGCGGCCTGTCCATCGCCAACGTGCTGGGCGTGCCGCTGGGCGCGTTCCTGGGCGAGCACCTCGGCTGGCGCTCCGCGTTCTGGGCGGTGGGCGCGGCCTCGGCGGTCGCCCTGGTCGGGGTGGTCACCCGTATCCCGCACATCCCGCTGCCGGAGAAGAAGCCCGAGCTGAGGCGGGAGCTGGCGATCTACCGGGACCGGCAGGTCTGGCTGTCCATCGTCGTCACCGCGCTGGCGGCGGGCGGCGTGTTCTGCGCGTTCAGCTACCTCGCGCCGCTGCTGACGGACGTGGCGGGGCTCGACTCGGGCTGGGTGCCGTGGATTCTCGGCCTGTTCGGGGCCGGGGCGCTGATCGGCACGGTGATCGGCGGCCGGGTCGCGGACGCGCACCTCTTCGGGGTGCTGCTCGGCGGCATCGCCGCGTCCACGCTCTTCCTGACGGCGCTGGCCCTGCTCGCCTCCAGCCAGGTCGCGGTCGTCGCGCTGGCGTTCCTGCTGGGCCTCTCGGCGTTCTTCACCGCGCCCGCCCTCAACGCCCGGATGTTCAACGTGGCGGGGGCGGCCCCGACGCTGGCCGGGGCCACGACGACGGCCGCGTTCAACCTGGGCAACACGGCCGGGCCGTGGCTCGGCGGCACGGTGATCGACCGGGGCCTCGGCTTCGCGGCGACCGCCTGGGCGGGGGCGGCGATGACGGTCGTGGCGCTGGCGGCCGTGGCGGTGTCGCTGCGCCTCCAGCGCGGCGGCGGCGCGGGCGGTCGGTCGCGGTCGCGGCTGGTCGCGCGGAGCGGCCCGGCGGCCGGGGAGCCGGAGCGTACGGTCCCGGCGGCGCGCGCCGAGAAGGCCGGTTGCGCGGGCTCCTCCCCCGCGCAGCCCTGATTCCGTGCGGAGGGCTGCCGGGCGCGGCTCCGGCAGCCCTCCGCGTACCGCCGGGCGAAAGGCCGAAAAGAACGCTACCGACCGGTAGGCGAACGGTCACCCGGCATTCATGATTAAGCGCGAGCATGACAACCCGTCCGCGGTCACGGCGTACGGGTCATCGGCAGGTTCCTCATCCGGGAGTCCCCATGCACGCACGCGCCACTCTTCAGCGCACCGCCGCCGCACTGGCCGCGACGTTCGCCCTCGTCGCGGTCCCCGCCACCTCGGCCGGAGCGGCGGAGGCGACCCCCGCCCGCACCGCCCCCGCGGCCACCGCCCCGCTGTCCGCCCTCGCCGCGAGCGTGGACTACGGCGTCTGGCGGCAGGAGGTCGCCGCCGTCGCCGCCCAGGCGCGGCCCTGGATCGAGGCCCGCTCCGAGCGTGCGGGCAGCGAGAAGCAGGCGATCGTCCTCGACATCGACAACACGTCGCTGGAGACGCACTTCCACCCCTTCTGGAAGCTGCCCACCCCCGCCGTCCAGGACGTCCGCGAACTGGCCCGGTACGCCGACTCCCGCGGCGTGGACGTCTTCTTCGTGACCGCCCGGCCCGGCATCATCCACTCCCTCACGGACTGGAACCTGAAGAAGGCCGGCTACCCGGTCGACGGCCTGTACGTACGCGACCTGCCGGACCTCTTCGCCGAGGTCAGCGCGTACAAGACCGAGCAGCGCGCCGCGATCGAGGCGAAGGGCTACACGATCATCGCCAACATCGGGAACAACACCACCGACGTCGTCGGCGGCCACGCCGAGCGCACGTTCAAGCTGCCGGACTACGACGGCGCGCTCTCCTAGGGCGTCCGGCCCAGGGACGCGACGACGTCCTTGTCCCGAGGAGGGAAGTGTCCTCGATGGCGGGGCGCCGGCCCACCGCGCCCCGCCTGCGGCGACTGCGCCGCCGCGTCTCGGGAGCCGGCCGGGGCTCTCGAAGGGGGCCTCCAGGCCACATTGGCGGCCACCATCCTTGAGGATGATCAAGGGTTTTCAGCCCACAGAGTGCCTTCTCCGGATTTTCCACCTTTGCGGGATCACGGGCCACATGCGCTCCAGGGGTTCCGAGTGCACCGCGGTCGCTATGCCCTCGGTCGAGAACTTCCGCAGGCTTCCTTGTTTAGGACACGCGGGTCTGCCTGTGGCATAGGCGCACGAGCCGGCGGAGGCCGGGCGTTGTGAGTCTGTGATCATCCCGCTGTATCGCACACCGGGTAGGAAAAAGACGTTCGTCATCCACTGGTGTATTCCAGCAGTGACCGCCGCATCGAAAACACGATGTACGCATAAGCAAGGCAGGCGTTGGACAGCTTGGGTCTGTCCAGAACAGGCGGAAGCTCCTGGTGGGCATTCCCTTGCCGTGCCAGTGTGTCGCCGCATCAGCCTGATTCGGCCTGATGCGCAACAAACTGCACCGATCAAGGAGAAAACATGAGTCTGCGGTCCTCGACACGCTTCCGCGCCGCGTTCACCGGAGCAGCCGTCTGCTCCGCCCTCGCCCTGGGAACCGTGCTGGCCGGCCCCGGCACGGCAGTCGCCGCGACGGAGACGAAGCAGGACTCGACGTCCGTCTCGGCGGCTGCCTGCTCCGTCATCTGGCGGGTGTCGACGAACTACGAAGGATGGACCGCGAACTACAGTTGGGCATGGAACGTCGTGGTCCGGCAGGGAGAAAGCGGCGACCGGGTCAGGGAGATCCAGTGCCTCCTCCTGCACAAGGGCTTCGGCGTCGGAGCGTCGGGGGCCGACGGGGCATTCGGAAGCAACACCTTCAACGCGGTCGCCGCGTTCCAGCGCTCCAGGGGCATCACCGCCGACGGCATCGTCGGGGAGAACACCTGGCGCAAGCTGCGCGCCAGGAGTTAATCCGCTCCCGCTCCTCCAGCCGCCACCGTGCGGCCGGGGACCGCGGAACGTCCGGCGGGCCCGTGTTGACGCACAACCCCGCCGTTCCGGAAGCCCCCGTAGCCGTCACCGGCCCGGGGGCTTCTGCCCGCTCGATCGACAGCACGCCGGAGATGGGGGCCCCGCGCCACTCGGCCCGGCAGCAGACGCGATACGCGTGCCTCCCGGTCACCGCGGCACCAGGGCGGGAAGCCGCCGCCCTGAGCACTGCGTACGACCGAGTCGCTATGAGGGCGTCCGGCCGGGGCCCGAGGGGGCCGCCCGCCCCTTCGGCCTCCGGAGCCCCGCCGCCGTCAGCCGCCGCACGAGCTCCTTGGAGCCGACCGGCCGCGCCCCGGCCCGCACCGCGTCCGCGTAGTACGTTTCCGGCACGTCGTAGTGGTCGCGCTCGAAGGCGCGGGGCGGGCAGCCGATCGCGGCGGCGAAGGCGTGCAGCTCCTCGAACGACACGTCGCTGACCAGGTGCGACCAGAGGCGGCCGTGTCCGGGCCAGGTCGGCGGGTCGATGTAGAGGCTCACCGCCGCAGCGCCTCGCCCAGCGCCCCCACGGGCGCGACGGCCACGGCCGCCCTGGTGCACACCCAGTGCGGATCGGGCCCCAGCTCCGGCTCCACGTCCAACGCGTGCGGCCCGCCCTCGTCGTCGCACGCCGGGCACAGCGGCCACCGCCCGTACCGCTCCAGCAACGCGTCCTGCACGTCCTGGGCGACCAGCCCGGCCACGAACTCCGTGCCCTCCGGCCACTGCTCCAGCCACCAGCGCCGATGGGTCACCGCGTCCTCGACCAGCGAGACGACGTCCGCCTCGGCGACGTCGGCGGCGGTGAGATCGGCCATGACCAGCGCTCGGGCGGTGTGCAGCGCCTGCTCCCGGGGGTTCAACTCCATCCCCCCATTGTGCGCCCACCGCTCGCACAGGGCCCCGGCCCCTCGGCGCGACCCGCCCCGAGACGGCCGCGACCCCGGCCCGACGGCCCCGGTCGAACCGGCCCCGCGCGGTCACCGACCGCCCGGCTCCCGCCTCGCGCTCAGGAGACGGGGAACCAGGACGACAGCCGTGGGGCGATGACGTGCGGCGACGGTACCGGGCCGGTATGCGCAGGGCGACGCGCCCGCTCCACCGAGAGCGCGCGAACAACCGACCGGCACCCGCCCCCGGCGGCCCCCGACGGCTCCGAACCCGCCCCGCAGACGCGTCCGAGCCCCCCGCCGCCGCGGTCCCGGAGGGGTTGACGGTCCCCAACGGTGAAAATACCTTTCACCTGTGACCCAAGACGTGAAGGAAAGTTTCAGCGGCGGCTCCCCGCCCGCCCCCGCGGCCCTGGCCGCCAAGGTGCGGACGCTCGCGCCCTCCATGACCCGCTCCATGCAGTTGGTCGCCGAAGCCGTCGCGAACGACCCGGCCGGGTGCGCCGCCCTCACCGTCACCGGTCTCGCCGAACTGACCGGCACCAGCGAGGCCACCGTCGTGCGCACCGCGCGCCTCCTCGGCTACCCCGGCTACCGGGACCTGCGCCTCGCCCTCGCCGGACTCGCCGCGCACCAGGAGTCCGGGCGGGCCCCCGCCGTCACCGCCGACATAGCGGTGGACGACCCGATCGCCGACGTGGTCGCCAAGCTCGCCCACGACGAGCGCCAGACCCTCGCGGACACCGCCGCCGGGCTGGACACCGGGCAACTGGGGGCCGCCGTCGCCGCCGCGTCCGCCGCCCGCCGCATCGACGTCTACGGCGTGGGCGCCTCGTCCCTCGTCGGCCAGGACCTCGCGCAGAAGCTCCTGCGGATCGGCCTGATAGCCCACGCCCACACCGACCCGCACCTCGCGGTGACCAACGCCGTGCAGTTGCGGACCGGTGACGTGGCCATCGCGATCACCCACTCCGGCTCCACCGAGGACGTCATCGAACCCCTCCGGGTGGCCTTCGAGCACGGGGCGACGACGGTCGCGATCACCGGCCGCCCCGACGGGCCCGTCTCGCAGTACGCGGACCACGTGCTCACCACCTCCACCGCCCGCGAGAGCGAGCTGCGCCCCGCCGCCATGTCCAGCCGCACCAGTCAACTGCTCGTCGTGGACTGCCTGTTCATAGGCGTCGCCCAGCGGACGTACGAGACCGCCGCACCGGCCCTCTCCGCCTCCTACGAGGCGCTGGCGCACCGCCGCAACCCCCGGAACCGCTGACGGGCGCACCCGCCGCCCCGCACCATCCGTACGCGTACGAGACCGAGAAAGCAGAGCTCCCCGCGATGACCCCCAGCACGGACGCGACCACCCCCGCGGACACCCGAACGGACGCCGCCGCCGGCTACGGCGAACTCCGCGCCCACCTGGCCACCCTCACCACGGAAACGTTCCGCCCCGAGTTCGCCGAGATCGACCGGCTGCCCACGGCGGAGATCGCCCGGATCATGAACGGGGAGGACAGCACCGTCCCCGCCGCCGTCGCCGAACGGCTGCCGCAGATCGCCGCGGCCATCGACGCCGCCGCCGAGCGCATGGCCCGCGGCGGCCGGCTGGTCTACGCGGGCGCGGGCACCGCGGGCCGCCTCGGCGTGCTGGACGCCAGCGAGTGCCCGCCCACCTTCAACACCGACCCGTCCGAGGTCGTCGGCCTGATCGCGGGCGGCCCCACCGCCATGGTCACGGCCGTCGAGGGCGCGGAGGACAGCAAGGAGCTGGCCGCCGCCGACCTGGAGGCGCTGGGGCTGACCGCCGAGGACACCGTGGTCGGGATCTCCGCCTCCGGCCGCACCCCGTACGCCGTGGGCGCGGTCGAGCACGCCCGCGCGCGCGGCGCGCTCACCATCGGCCTGGCCTGCAACGCGGGCTCCGCGCTCGGCGCCGCCGCCGAACACCGCCTCGAAGTCGTCGTCGGCCCCGAGCTGCTGACCGGCTCCACGCGGCTGAAGGCGGGCACGGCCCAGAAGCTCGTCCTCAACATGATCTCGACGATCACGATGATCCGGCTCGGCAAGACGTACGGGAACCTCATGGTCGACGTCCGCGCCTCCAACGAGAAGCTGCGCGCCCGCTCCCGCCACATCGTCTCCCTGGCCACCGGCGCGCCCGACGCCGAGATCGAGGCCGCGCTCGCCGCCACCGGCGGCGAGGTGAAGAACGCGATCCTCGTCCTCCTCGGCCAGGTCGACGGCCCCACCGCCGCCGCGCGCCTGACCGAGGCGGACGGCCACCTCCGCGCCGCCCTCGCGGCCGTACGCCCCACCTGACCCGTCCGCCGCCACTCCCCCTCCGCAGAGCGAGGCATCGAGCATCATGGCCAGAGAAGACAAGAACCGTGCGACCGCCGCCGCGATCCTGCCGCTCGTCGGCGGCGCCGCGAACGTCAGCTCCGTCGCCCACTGCATGACCCGGCTCCGCCTCGGTCTGCGCGACCGGTCCCTCGTCGACGACGAGGCGCTGCGGGCCCTGCCGGCCGTGATGGGGATCGTCGAGGACGAGACGTACCAGATCGTCCTGGGGCCGGGCACGGTCGCCCGCGTCACCCCGGAGTTCGAGCGGCTGGTCGCGGAGGGGCGGGCCGGCGCCCCGGAGGGCGGCGCCCCCGCCGTCGCCGCCCTGTCCGCCGAGGAGTTGGCCGACCGGGGCGCGGCGATCAGGGCGGAGCGCAGGGCGCGGAACGCGACCCCGTTCAAACTCCTCCTGCGCCGGATCGCGAACATCTTCGTGCCGCTGATCCCGGCCCTCATCGGCTGCGGGATCATCGCGGGCCTCAACGGCCTGCTGGTCAACCTGGAGTGGCTGCCCGCCCTCACGCCCGCGCTGGCGGCGATGGCCTCCGGCTTCATGGCGCTGATCGCGGTGTTCGTGGGCTACAACACGGCGAAGGAGTTCGGCGGTACGCCGATCCTCGGCGGCGCGGTGGCGGCGATCATCGTCTTTCCGGGGGTGGCGAAGGTCGACGCCTTCGGCCAGACCCTCTCACCGGGCCAGGGCGGCGTGCTGGGCGCGCTGGGGGCCGCGGTCCTCGCGGTGTACGTGGAGAAGTGGTGCCGCCGGTGGGTGCCGGAGGCCCTGGACGTCCTGGTCACCCCGACGCTGACGGTCCTGGTCTCCGGGCTGGTGACCCTGTTCGGCCTGATGTACGTGGCGGGCGAGGTGTCCTCCGCGATCGGCACGTTCGCCGACTGGCTGCTGTCCAACGGCGGCGCGGGCGCGGGCTTCGTGCTCGGCGGGCTGTTCCTCCCCCTGGTCATGCTGGGCCTGCACCAGGCGCTGATCCCGATCCACACCACGCTGATCGAGCAGCAGGGCTACACGGTCCTGCTGCCGATCCTCGCCATGGCCGGGGCCGGCCAGGTGGGCGCGGCGGCGGCGGTCTACGTCCGCCTCCCCCGCAACGAGTCGATCCGCCGCACCATCAGGTCGGCCCTCCCGGCGGGCCTGCTGGGCGTCGGCGAACCGCTGATCTACGGGGTCTCGCTGCCGCTGGGCCGCCCGTTCGTGACGGCCTGCGTCGGCGGCGCGTTCGGCGGCGGTTTCGTCGGCCTGTTCAACCAGCTCGGGGAGACGGTCGGCTCGACCGCCATCGGCCCGTCCGGCTGGGCCCTGTTCCCGCTCCTGGACGGCAACCGCGGCCTGGGCCCGACGATCCTGATCTACGCGGGCGGCCTGCTCGTCGGGTACGTCGCCGGGTTCCTCGCCACGTACTTCTTCGGCTTCGGCAAGGACCTGCTGGCCGAGTTCGACGTCTCCCGCGCACCGGCCCCCGCCCCGACCGCCTCCACCGCCGCCCAGACCAGCCCCGCACCGACCCCGTCCGGCCCGGAGGACCCCGACCCCGGCTCCCCGACGAAGACCCCGGCAGGCGTCTGAGCACCCCGCTCCGGCCCTCCGCCGACGGCTCCGGCCCGCCCCGAACGCGGCGGGCCGGAGCCGTCCCCGCAACCCCTTCAGAGGGGCGGTGGAGGCGTTGTTAGAGTGCCCGGAGAGCTCACGGGGAAGGGGCGTGATCATGGTCGACCAACCGGTCCTGGCCGTGTCCGCGAACGATCTCACCAGCCTCGCCGACGACTTGGACGAAATGCAACGCCACCTGGAAAACCAGGTGCGGCGGATGGACGCCATCGTGGACCGTATCGAGGCCGGGTGGCGCGGCGAGGCGGCCAAGGGTTATCGCGCGCTCCACAGAGGGGCCTCCGAGGACGCGGTGCGCATCCGCGGAATCCTCAAGGTCCTGGAAGAGGCCATGCGCTTGGGCCGGAACGGTTTCACGGAGCAGGAGCTGGACGTGCTCCGGGCCATGCGTTCGGTCGAATCGAAAGTGGACGCAGCCGCCGAGGCGCGCGAGCTCTCCGGAAGCTCCGTGCCGGTGCACAGCAAAATCGACGACCTCTGATGACCGCGCGTACCGGAGGGGACTCGCATGTCCGACGACCACATCGCCGTCGCCTTTCCCACTCTGCGGGATCTGGCCAGCGACCTGGAAGACATCCTTCACCAGCTCAATCAGAAGCTCGAAACACTTTATGATCGGACCGAGAAGGTCGTTCTGACGTGGGAAGGGGAGGCTCGGGACACGTTCGTGGACGAACTCGACAAGTGGGATCGCCAGATGCAGGACCTCCAAGCGGCCCAGGCGTGGCTCCATGAAGTGGTGACGACCGGGCACAGCAACTACGCGGAAGCCCATCGAGCCGTCCTGCGCGGATGGGGAGCGGCCTGATGGCCGAACCGAGTCCCGGTGCGAGCTCGCTCCCTCCACCCCCGTCCCGCGGCGAAACCTCGGACAACACTCCCGGCAGTGACGGCGGACCGACACCGGAACCCTCGCCGGGTTCCCTGACGGACCCCGACGGCAATGACATCTCCCGCCATGATTCGAATTCGGCGGAGCGCGAGCGACTGCGCAGCGTCGAGGAGCTCAAACCGGCGATTCCTCCGGACGCCAACGGCGGCTTCGACATTTCGCCCGGACACGTCTACTACGCCTCAGGACTCGTCAGCAACGAGCAGTTCGAGTTCCACAGGTCCGCGACCCTGCTGGTCGACGCGGTCGGTGGGTGGAGCCAGACGCAGGCGGCCGGGCGCGGTCACGGCGCCGACGCCCTCGCCGCCGCCTACGCGGATGTGGCCGAGAGCTTTCTCCAGCTCTGGGCCAGGTGCATCATGAGCATCGAAGGGGTCATCGTCGGCCTGACAGTGACAGCGAACAACTACCAGAGGGCGGACTGGGCCTCGCGGCAGAGAAATCAGGCCCACCGCGGGGAAGAGCCTCCACGCAGAAGTCCACCGGTCAGCGTGGGGCGGACCACGTACAAGTCGGTCTCATCCATCAAGTGGACGGGCACGGGGGACAATTCAGGCCCGATCCTCGCTTGGGCGGGCAATGGCCCGGACTGGCTCGCCGAGAAGATCGACGAGGCCGTCGAACACGTTCTACGGCTCGGCAAGACGGTGGAGATCACCCCAGGCGCCGACACGGACGAACTGCGGGGCATCGGCAACGCGTGGCTCATGGCGTCGAAGGCGGCGAAGGAGTCGGCCACCAATTTCAGCTCGTGCATCGCCTATCTCACCGATGGCAGCAACAGCGAGTGGCAGGGGGCGATGAACTCCTTCTGCCAGTCCATCTGGGGCACGACAGCCTGGGGTGGCAGTCGGCGCATCTCCGATGCACAGCCCGCACCGAGGGGAGCTCCGGACGCCCGTGAGTGGCGAACCAACCCGAAGGAGTCACCGGCCGGCCGGCGGCCCATCATCGAGGTCCTCGCCCGAGTCGGCGAGACACTGCACAGGGCACTCCACGACGCCGCGGAAGCGGCCGACACAAGCCGGGAGACCACTTCACGGCTCGCTGCGGAAGCAGCGAAGGCAACGCTCAAAGATCTGACGCTCGACCTCGACTTCGGCGAGCTGACCAGGCTCGGGACCACTCTGGCGTTCGGGGAGATCACCGCCACTTTCGCCAGGCACATGGACAAGGACGGCGCGGACAGGGCCGTGGACGCCTGCCACGCCGCCTTCCATGACGCGGCCGCGAAAATACGCGCCCTGGAGCCCGAGCTGAAGGAAGCCGCCCTGAGTGCTCCGACGTTCGAGGCAGAAGAAGCACGCGCCCGTGCGTTCGGCGCCCGCGCGCTCAACGAGTTCAAGCCGGTGCACCGTTGGTCCCGGCCGGGCGACACAGACCTCGGCATATACGAGATCGACCTGGCCTCGACCGAGTGGCTGGAGAATTCACACACGGTGAACAAGCACGTCGGCCTGACCGACGACCAGCTCGCCCAGCGCCTGCGAGACGACCTCAAGAAGGGCCCCAGGCCCGGCACCGAGTGGGAGTACGGCCAGCCCATGGTCGCCAGGGCGTCCACTTTCAAGGATCTCGACTCGGCCCAACGGATGACCCAGTACACCATCGACGCCAACAGTGAAACCATCAAAGGGTGGATCGAAGGCCAGCCCGGTGGAGAAAAACGGCTCGACATCCGCGTGGAGCACACCGCCGACCCCCAGGAGTACAGCGGCCGGAGTATCGACAAGAAAGAACTCAAAACGTCGCCCTTCCCCTCCGACCAGGCCGTGAACGTCAAGGGAGTCGAAGTGCGTCTCACGTACAATCCCGACCTTGATCCGCCTTTCACCGTCCTGACGTCCATGCCGGTCGGCGCGAAGTGACAGGCAAGACGATGAACAAAAAGGAGTCGAACCAGCGTGCAACGGCAGAATGCGGTGGGCTACTTCAGTCTGGAAGGCGCCCGCGCTTTGCTGGCCACCTTCTCCTCCACCGGCGTCCCGAACGACACCGCGGAATGGCGACGCCGCCTCGGGCCCACCCTTCGCGGTCTGCACTACGCCAGTAAGTCCGGCGGAAGGACTCTCCAGGAGATCTCCGACCAACTACTCCTGGCCGCAGATGTCTTCGCCGCAGATCCGCAGTCCCCGTCCCTCCAGAAGATTCCCGCAGCCATCCCGCCCGACCGCACACCTGAAATTTATCAAGCGATCTCCTCCTATATCCTGGATTGGGCCTCCCGCCCGATCCAGGACAAATTCCAGCGACTCCCCATGACTTCTCACGAGATTTCGCTGCGCTTTCCTCGTCTTCGCCAGGTCCTACCCATCTATTTCGGGCAGGACGGCGTGGCCATCTCCGATGCCATGCAGTTCGCGAGCATCGAGGAGGGCATCGCGATGATCATTGACGAGATCCACCCGCTGTGCGTCTGGAACCTGCCCGGCCTGGCCGCAGAAAGCTACGAGGCCCTGGCCCTCTTCCAGAACGACGAAGACGCGATGGACCGGTTCTTCTCCGAGGAGTTCAGCGGCGGATCCGGGCGTGCCGACTTCACGGAGTTCTTCCCCTTGCTGGCTCGTTCGATCATCGACCACCTCGCCGACGTCCACCCGCCCGTATGGCCGGAAGAGAGGTGACGCACACCGTGCGGACCCGCAGCGCGACGTACACCGATCACGCGACAGCACAATGGGCCACCCAGCAGGTCGTGACCACCAATGAGCAGGCCATTCACCATTGGCTGGCCCAGTCCACACGGCAGCGCCTCACCATCGAGGCGGCATGGCCCTCCCGCACCAGCCCGGTCGGGCGGGTGCTGCTTCAGGCGATGCTTCTGGCCGGACGCCCTGCCGTCGATGTGCGCGCTGCCCGAGTCGTCCTCAAACGCGACCCCGCAAGGCCCCACGGTTTCGTCGTCCACTCGACCGTCCCGATCTACCTCTAGGGGAACCGGTGTCCTTGAATCCGCTCGAACACGACCGCAAGTACGGCGAGTTGGATCAGGTCGTCCGCGCCTACCTGGGGCGGACAGCCGATGACGAGGAGGCGATCACCGGCTATCTGCGTCATACCTGGCGCACGCGCCCGTGGTCCATCGCCACCGCCGAGGCCCAGGTGCGGGAGTACGCCCGCAACCCTCCGGGCCGACTGCGGCTGCGCTTGGGCGAGTTCTACCCCGTGCCCGACGTGGGGCTGCCTGACGCGGAGATCCAGACCTGGCTCCTGATGCTCGCGGACCGCCTCAAGGAGAGTATGGAGACGGGGCAGGCCCCACCGCCCGCGACGCCCCGGACCCACTGGGAGTGGCACGCCCGCTTCCCGGAGTTGGCGCAACTGCTCGGCGGTTGGTACTCGCAGGACATGCCCGACGAGTTCGAGGACCACGAGACAGCCTTGCGGGACTATCTGAACACCACCGATCCGGGCCTGGTCGCCCAGCTCGCCGGTGAGATCCGCGACCTGCTCGCCCTTCCCGGAGAGGAGATCGACTATGCCACCGGGTTGGCCGAACTCGGCCTGGAGGTCGAACCGCCCGCCCCCTTCAGCGCCGTCGGATGGCTCGCCGAACTGAGTCGCGCGATCGACCGGCACTGAGCCTCTTCCACCCTCACGTTGAGGCGTGACGCCGGACGAGGACGTCCTGGGCATCGCCGCGATGCGGTTGGTCCGCCCCGAGTACGCGATGCACAGGAGTCCTCAGCCGCCGCTCAGAGGTGGCGCCGAGCCCATCGGCCCGCGTCGTCAGCCGGACGAGTCGGCAAGCAGCTTCAGTGCCCGTGCCCGGAGTTCCGCGTCCGCCCTGTCAGCGTTGCCGGTGCCGAACGGAGGCTCGGGGTCGTACTCGATGGCCAGCTCCAACGCGCGGCCCACCTCCTCGTCCGAGAGGCGCGCGGCGAGATGCAGGCCCATGTCGATCCCGGCGGAGACCCCGACCGCCGTGATGATCTTGCCGGACTCGACGAAGCGCCCCGGCGTGTAGACCGCCCCGACCTCCTTCAGATAGAAGCGGGAGGCCCAGTGCGTGGTGGCGGGCAGCCCGCGCAGCAGCCCGGCCGCGCCGAGGATCAGTGACCCCGTGCAGACCGATGTGGTCCAGGTGGTGTGGCGGTGCACCTGGCGGATCCAGTCGAGGACGCGGGTGTCGGCCATGGTCTCGGTCGTCCCCCGCTCACCGCCGCCCGGCACCACCAGCACGTCGGGGCGCGGCACCTGGCGCAGGCACTTGTCCGCGGTGATTCCCAGCTCGCCGGTGTCCGTCCGGACCGGCCCGGCCGTGACGGACACCGTGGTCACCCGGACCCCGGGGGTCCGGCAGAGAGCCTCGTACGGACCCACCGCGTCCAACGCCGTGAACCCGTCGTAGAGGAGCACCGCCACTTCCACCCGCTCCTGGTCACGGCCTCTGTCCCCGGCCGCCGCGGCGGGCCCCGCCGAGGCGGTGGCCGCGACTCCCGTTCCCAGCGCCACCCCTGCCACCGCCCGCAGTACCCTGCGGCGGTTCCGTCCGTACGCGTCGCTCATCGTCTGACCCTCTCGTCCGGTCCGGCAGCCTGTAGACCAGAAGTCGGCCGGGACCCCCGCCGAGTTCCCGGCGGACGGGCTCACGGCCGGGATCCACCGGCCGCCGGGAGCTTCGTGCGCGTGTCCGCCCCTCGTCGATCGGCCCGCCCCACCGCGCCCCGCGACATCCGACCGGACGCCCCGTCGCCCGGCGGGGGAGACCGGGACCCGGTGGCGGCGCCCGACCGCCGGCCGCCGGACCCTGCCCGCCCCGACCGCCGACCGCCTCCGGTGCGATGGCGCCCGCGCCCCGCCCGCCGCCCCGGTTCGGCAGCGCGACCGCACAGCCCCGCACGTGCGAAGCCGACGCCGTGCCGGCCGCGCTCGCGACCGCCCGCGACCCGCCGGCGCCCCGCCCCCGTGTCGGCGCGCCCAGCGCGAACCCCGATCATGCGGCCATACTGGCCACAGAGCGGCAGAGGCGACGGCATCGGAGGAGACGGGGCATGGCGGCTGACGACGGCTGGTCCGCTGCGCTGCACCGGCTCTGGCAGGTGGCCTCGCGGGCGGAGGAGGTCGCCGCGCTCGCCGACGACGCGTACGGGCCCCTCCTCGCCACCTCGGGGGTCCACCGCGTCGTGGGCACGCGCTGGGACGGCGCCGACGTGCTGCGTTACGTACGCGTCCTGAGCACCGGGAGCAGCGCCCCGGAGATCGTCGCGACCGCCCGGTCCCTGCCGGCGGCCGCCGTACGGGAACCGGGCGACGAACCCGTCCTCACCCGGACCGCCGTGGCCGACCTGGACGACGCGGTCTGGCCGGAGGCGGTGCTCCTGCGGCGGTCGGCGGGGGCCTCCGTGGTGGCCTGCACGTTCCGGTTGGACCGCGGCGGCTGGGCGTCGCTCTGCCTCGCGGTGGACGCCTCGGCGGACGTGGACGTCGTCGCGGAGCGCCTGGCGCAGACCGCGGACGTCATCATGGCCTGCCACACGGCCATCGTGCTGCGCGACCGCGAGTCCCGCCGCGCCGCCGACGACGCCCTGCTCGCGGAGGCGTCGTTGCAGATGGACTCGTCCCTGGACGTCGAGGACACCCTCAGGCGGGTGGCCCGGATCGCCGTCCCCGCCGTCGCGGACGGCTGCCTGGTGCACCTGCTGCGCGGCGGCGGCCCGGAGTTCGTCGCCGCCACCCACGTCGCCGTCCAGCAGCAGCGCGCGTTGGAGGCGGCGGGCGGTGACGACCCCTGGCTCGCGGGGGTGCTCGCCCGCCGGGACGGGGGCGCGCAGACGCTGTTCCTGAGCGGCGCCGCACTCGACGGCTCGCCCTTCGCCCCCGCCACCTCCGCCGCCCCCGCGAGCACCCCCACCACCGTCAGCATCAGCACGCTCCGCGCGCGGGGCCGCGTCGTGGGCAGCATCACCTTCGTCTACCAGCGGACGGGGGACCGGCTGCCGGACAGCGCGTTCCTCGACAGCCTCGCCACCCGCGCCGCCCTCGCCATAGACAACTCCCTCCTGTACGAGCTGCGCCGCAACGCCGTCCTCTCGCTCCAGGAGCACCTGCTGCCCTCGCGGCTCCCGGACGCCGCCGGGTGGGACCTGGCGGCGAGTTACGAGGTCGGGGACCCGATGCTCGACGTCGGCGGGGACTTCTACGACGCGGTGCCCCGCCCCGACGGCAGCATCGCCGTGCTGATCGGCGACGTCTGCGGGCGCGGTGCGGAGGCCGCGGCCCTCACCGGCCTGGCCCGCCACACCCTGCGCACCCTGCTGGAGGAGGGCGCCGATCCGGGCACGGCGCTGAGCCGGCTCAACCGGGCGCTGCGCCAGGAGCGGGCCAGCCGCTTCCTCACCGCGGTCGTCACGGTCCTGGCGCCGCAGGCCGACGGCTCGGCGCTGCTCACCACGTGCAGCGCGGGCCACCCGCCGCCCCTGATCCTCCGTACCGGCGGCCCGATCGACGAGGTGGCCTCCCAGGGGCTGCTCCTCGGCGTCCTGGACGACGTCGCGTACGCGAGCCGGAGCGACCGGCTCGCCCCCGGCGACGCCCTCGTCCTGTTCACCGACGGGCTGACCGAGTCGCGCGGCGCGGACGGCGCGTTCTTCGAGGGCGTCCTGCCGCAACGGCTCGCCGCCCTCCGCGGCTTCGACGCCGCGCACATCGCCGACAGCCTCGTGCGGCAGGCCCGCGCGTACCGCGCGTCCGGGCAGGACGACATCGCCCTGCTCGTGGCCCGCCGTACCGGCGCCCCGACCTCCGGCGGGCCCGACGCCCGCCCGTACCCGATCGAACAGGCGGCCCCGTGATGACCGGTGAAGGGCTGGTCCTCGTGGTGGAGGACTCCGACGAGGACAGCGAGGCCATCCGGCGCGCCCTGGCCCGCTCGCACCCGTCGCTGGAGGTGGAGTTCGCCGCGCGCGGCGAGGCCGTGGTGCCGCGCCTCCTGGACCCGGCCGCCCGCACCCCCGACCTGGTGTTCCTCGATCTGAACATGCCGGGCCTGGGCGGTCTGGACCTGCTGTCGGAGATCCGCCGGCACGCCGGGCTCGCCTCCCTGCCCCTCGTGGTCTTCACGTCGTCCACGGCCGCCGCGGAGGAGGACGCCTGCTACGCGGCGGGCGCGGACAGCTACATCTACAAGCCGGTCAACTTCGACCTGTTCCAGCGGGTCCTCCAGGGCGCGGTCGACTTCTGGCTGGCCCGGTAGGGCGGCGGTCCCCTACGGCGCCTGCTCCTCCGGCCCGCCCAGCGTGAACCAGACCGCCGTCCCCGGACCGCCGCCGGAGCCCCCGCCGTCGGGGGCGGCGGTCGGGCTCTCCAGCCACAGCCGCCCCCCGTGCCGCTCCACGATCCGCTTGACGACGGCGAGGCCGACGCCGGAGCCGCCGCCCCGCTCGTCGCGACGGTGGAGCCGCCGGAACAGGCGGAGGACGTCCGCCTGCCGGTCGGCGGGGATGCCGATGCCGTTGTCCCGGACGACGAGGGCCGTCACCGTGCGCCCGTCCTCGCCGCCGCCGGTGTCCCCGTCCCCCGCGGCCTCCCCGCCCGGCGGGGGCGGCGGGACCACCCGCGCCGCCTCGACCCACACCATGCGCTGCCCGGCGTCCTCGTCGGCCACGTACTTGGCCGCGTTCACGAGCAGGTTCTCCAGCACCTCGCGCAACCGCGCCCGGTCCGCCCGCAGCCGGGGCAGCGGGGCCGGGCGCACCAGGGTCACCCCCTGCTCGGCCAGCCGCCCCCCGGCCACGACCAGCGCGTCGTCCAGCACCTCGTCCACGGACACCGCCTCCCGCTCCAGGCCCACCCGCCCCAGCCGGGAGAAGTGCAGCAGGGAGTCGATCAGCCCGTCCATGCGCTCCGAGAGCCGCCGCACGGTGGCCAGCCGTTGCAGGGACGTGGCGTCCAGGGCGCTCCCGGCGTCCTCGACGATGAACGCGGCCGCGTGGGCGATCCCCCGCAACGGCTCCTTCAGGTCGTGGGCCGCCGCGTGGGCGAACGAGTCCAGGTCCTCGTTGGTCCGGGACAGCTCCGTGTTCCGCACCTCCAGCACCACCGCCTGGCGGTTCAGCAGCCCCGACACCTCCCGCCACAGCTCACCGGCGACCGCCCGCTGCGCGGGGGTCCACGGGGCGCTCCGCCCCCGTACGGTCGCCCGGTAGACGGCCGCCGAACCGCGCGGGGTCAGCCGCTCGCCGCCGGGCCCGACGCGCACCGGGCGTGCCGGATCGGCCGCCCACTGGCGGGGCGCGGGCCGCTCCCGGCGCCACCAGGCCAGCAGGTCGCCGTCCCGGTTGAAGGGCAGGAACAGCAGCCCGGCGGGCAGCCCCTCGGCCTCCGGGCCGCTGCTGGCCTCCGGTTCCAGGCCCAGCGCCTCCGGCACCCGGTCGCTGCTCCACACCTCGCCGACCGGGCCGCGTTCCGCGAGCCGCGCCAGCAGGCCGGGCAGTGCCGGCGGCGGGGGCGCGCCCGCCGTCAGCGTCCGCCCTCCGCGCAGCAGCACCGCTCCGTCCGCGTCGAGGAGTTCGGCCAGCCCCGAACCGGGCCCCGTCAGCCCGCCCGACGCGTCGGAGGTGAGCCGGGCCAGGAGGGTGGCGAGCGCCCGGCGGCCGCGGGACAGCTCGTCCGCCTGCTCGCGCTCGGAGACGGCTTCCAGTTGCAGGGAGAGCGCGATCCCGAAGAACTCGCACGCCGCCCGCACCTCCGGCGTCAACCGCGTGGGCCGGTCGCCGTGGCAGGCGATCAGCCCCCACAGCCGCCCGTCGTGCAGCAGCGACACCGACATGGACGACGCGACCCCGATGTTGCGCAGGTACTCCAGGTGGTAGCCGGACACGGTCCGCAGCACCGACCCGGACAGGTCGAGCGGTTCGCCCGTGGCCGCGCGCCGCTCGGGCAGGAGCCCCACCGTACGGTCGTCGACGTCCCCGATGACCCGGATCCAGTTGCGGGCGTACAGCCGGCGGGCCTGCGGCGGCACGTCGCTGGCCGGGAACCACAGCCCGAGCCACGGCTCCCGTCCCTCCCGGCACTCCTCCGCGATCACCTGGCCGGGTCCGTCGAACCCGTCGAAGCGGTACGCCACCACCCGGTCGTACCCGGTCAGCCGCTGGATCTCGCGGACCGCGGCGGCGCAGCACGCGGTGACGTCGGCGGCCCCCTGGAGCCGGTGCAGGGCACGCCGTACGCGGGGGTAGAAGGTCTGGAACACGAAGGGCCCGGCCTCGGTCCGCGGCTCGAACTCCAGCACCAGCAGCTCCGCCACCCGGTGCACGGTGAGGTCGAAGTGGCGGGGCCCGTCGTCGCCCGCCAGCGTCACGGGCAGTACGCCGGAGGAGGCGGGCCCGTCCCCCGCGGGGTCCGCCGCGTCCTCCGCGACGCTCTCCCGCGCCAGCGCCCACTGCTCGGCGCCGATCAGCTCGGTGACCGGCCGCCCCACCAGCTCCTGGGCCGCGCGGCCCACCACCTCGCCGGTGTTCCGGCTCGCCGTGTCCACCACCGCGTCGTCGAGGCGGGCGGCGATCAGGGCCCCGTACGACTGGACGCCGCCGAGCAGGTGGATGGGCTCCCGCACGCACTGCGACAGGTCGAACCCCTCGCTCACCTCGGCCTCGGCCTCGACCGCGCGCGGGGACAGCCACCCCGGATCGTCCTCGGACATCGTCATCTCTCCGTCCCACGGCCCGGCCCATCGCCCGGTCCCGACCTTCCTACCACCCGCCGGTCTCCTCCCCCACCGCGGGCATTCCGCCCGCCCGCCGCTCCCCGGCCGCCGACCGGATGCGGAACCCGGCGCGAGGCAGGAAAATTCTTGGTGTCCGCCGCGTGTAAGAAAAATCTAAGCGGGCACCTGCATGTCCGGAGGTTGATAATCATGGTTCCCCTGCTTCTCGTTCTTCTGCTCGCCCTGGTCCTCTTCGGTGCCGGATTCGCAGTCAAGGCTCTCTGGTGGATAGCCGTGATCGTGCTGGTGCTGTGGCTCATAGGGTTCTTCGTCCGCCCCGCCGCAAGTGGGGGCCGACGCGGCCGGTGGTACCGCTGGTAAACGGCTGACCAGCGCCGATGGGGGGGGGGGGGGGGGGGTGTCGGCCCCCCCCTCCCCCCCTCCCCCCCCCCCCCCCCCCCCCCTCCCCCCCCCCCCCCCCCCCCCCCCCCCCCCCCCCCCCCCCCC
>NZ_JBVJCD010000075.1:0-24600 GCF_055588985.1 Streptomyces sp. NPDC041970 | reverse complement strand
CCTCGCCATCCTGTACCACACAACCCCACCCCACCCCCCCCCCCCCCCTCCCCCCCCCCCCCCCCCCCCCCCCCCCCCCCCCCCCCCCCCCCCCCCCCCCCCCCCTCCCACCGGTCCTAGGCGTCGAGGCCGATGGCGAACGCCGCTTCCAGGTCGTGCTGGGAGTACGTACGGAACGCCACGTGGGTGTCGGTGGCCTCGACGCCCGGAATCCTGCTGATCCGGCCGGGGATGACGTCGGCCAGGTCGTCGTGGTCGGCGACCCGCACCATGGCGATCAGGTCGTAGGTGCCGGTGACGGAGAAGACCTCGCTGACGCTGTCCAGCGCGGCGATGGCCTCCGCGATCTCCGGAATCCGGTCCACGCTGGTCTTGATGAGCACGATCGCGGTGATCACGGCTGGCTGTCTCCCTCGGTGGCCGCGGCTGGAGTCCTCACTCTAGCCCCACGCCCGCGGCGCCCCCGGGCGGCGAGGAACCCGGCGGCGAACCCGGCGACATGGGCCAGGTACGCCACTCCGGGGCCGCCGTCCGCCCCGTGCGCGGCCGCCCCCTGGAGGACGAACCAGAAGACCAGCACGATCCAGGCGGGGAAGCGCAGCGGCAGGAAGAAGAGGAACGGGAACAGGCTGGTCACCCGCGCTCCGGGGAAGAGGCGCAGGAAACCGCCGAGCACCGCGGAGATCGCGCCCGAGGCGCCGACCAGCGTCTGCTCGGAGTCCGCGTGCGCCGCCGCGTAGCAGACGAGGGCGACGTAACCGCAGGCCACGTAGGAGCAGGCGTACCGCAGCCGCCCCATGCGCTGCTCGACCATCGCGCCGAACACGTACAGGAAGAGCAGGTTGCCCAGCAGGTGCAGCCAGCTTCCGTGCACGAACAGCGCGGTGAACGGCGTGGCCAGGGCGTGCGCGGAGCCCTCCCACAGCTCGGCGGGGACCACCCCCCACCGCTCGAAGTACCCGGCCTGCGCGGCGAGCAGCGCGTCCTGGCTCGGGTAGGGGGCGCGGAAGCCGGAGAGCGGGCCGGCCAGGAAGAGCGCGCAGCACAGGGCGATCAGCCCGTACGTGACCGGGGCCCCGCTCACCGCCGAGCCCCGGACCCCGCGGGCCGCGGCCCGCCAGTCGATCCGCCGCCAGTCGATCACGTGCAGATCATGACGTATCCGGAGGGAACGGGACGGAGCGCCTCGCCGTGTCGGCGTCCCGTGCGAGGCCGTAGGGTTGCGCCAGGGCTTCCGCAGTTCGACGGCGCACCGCGAGATCCTGGCGTAGGACGGAAGAGACCTGGCGCCCGGCGCCTGCTCCGGAGACGACGAAAGAGGACGCAACGATGACGACGGTTCCCCTGCCGACCGACGGGACCCGCTGGCGCTGCACCCTGTGCGGCAATCTCACGCGCTTCGACGTGACCCGCTCCTCCAAGGTCGTGGAGTACGTCCATCTCGACCTGGCCGGTGAGTCGAGTGTCGAGGAGCGGGAGGTGGTCAGTGAGACCATCGAGTCGGTCCGCTGTCGTTGGTGCAACGCGGTGGACCAGATCGAACTGGTGGACAGGCCGGGCGCCGCTTCCTGAGGGAGCGCGCCCATCGACACATCTATGGGGTGACGGACGGTGGATCAGCCGACCAGCGGCGCCGGAGCGGCCGATGCGGCCGACGGCGTCGCAGAGGCGCTCGACCGTCCGCTGCCCGAAGGCGTGCGGCGGCGGGTCGTCGCCCTGGTCGCGGACGCCTTCGGAGGGCTGACCGTCGCCGAACTCCCCGGCCAGTTGCGGCAGTACGCCCGCTTCACCCCGACCCGGCGGGCGAAGTTCGCCGGCAACGCGATGGCCGCCGCGCTGGAGGGCGACGCCCTGTTCCGGCGGCGGATCGGCGAGCGGATCGGCCAGGCCCAGCCGGAGCTGGCGGCCGCCCTGGAGGCGGGGTCGCCGCCCGCCGCCGCCGACCCCGTGGACGTGGCCGCCGCCGCGTACGTGCTGCGCCCGGCCGGCTGGGTCAAGCTGGTCGAGGCGGCCGGCGAGGAGGCCCAGCGCGCGGACGCCGAGCGGGTCGGCGAGGAGGCCCGGCGCGAACGGGAGCGACTGCGCGAGGAGCTGGAGCGGGCCCGCGCCCAGGCGCGCGGCGAGAGCGAGCGGCTGCGCGCCGAGCTGGACGCGGCCCGCAAGGAGACCGAGTCGCTGCACCGCAAGCTGCGCAGCGCCCTGAGCGAGGTCAAGCGCGCCGAGGCCGCCCTGCGCCGCAGCACCGCCGAGGCCGACGCCGTACGGGCCGAGTCGGCCGCGCGGGTCTCCGCCGCCGAGAGCGAGTCGCGCCGTCTCAAGGGGCGGCTGGGGGAGGTCGAGGCCGCGCTGGAGGCGAGCCGCAGGGCCGCCCGCGAGGGCCGGTCGGTGGAGGACATGCGGCTGCGGCTGCTGCTGGACACCGTGCTGGACGCGGCGTCGGGGCTGCGCCGGGAGCTGGCCCTGCCGCCGGTGACGAACCGCCCGGCCGACAGCGTGGACGCCGTGGAGCCGGGCCGGATGTCGCCCAAGGACATCGCCGCCAGGGCGCTTTCGGAGACCGATCCGGCGCTGCTGGACCAACTGCTGGCGCTGCCGCAGGCGCACCTCATCGTGGACGGCTACAACGTCACCAAGACCGGGTATCCGCAGATGCCGCTGGAGAAGCAGAGGTTGAGGCTGCTGGGCGGCCTCTCGGTGCTGGCCGCGCAGACCGGCGCGGAGATGACCTGCGTCTTCGACGGCGCCGAACTGGCCGCGCCGGTGCTGCTGGCCCCGCCGCGCGGGGTGCGGGTGCTGTTCAGCAAGGCGGGGGTCACGGCGGACGAGCTGATCCGCCAACTGGCGCGCGCGGAACCGCCGGGGCGGCCCGTGGTGGTGGTCTCCACCGACCGCGAGGTGGCGGACGGGGTGGCGAAGGCCGGGGCCCGACCGGTCGCCTCCGCCCTGCTGCTCAAGCGCCTTTCGCGCGTCTAGGTCCCGTCCCGCCCGATGGGACGGGAGGGCGCCCAGGCACAGATGTGCTATATGGCCGACATGCGGCAATTTCGGGAACGGACCGTCAAAACACCGCTACACGCGGTTGGATGGGGGCGATGAAGTGCCTGCTGTGACAAGAAAAATCCTGTGAGGATTTGAACTGATCACAAGATGGTCACTAGTCTCAGGCCTCGAACCTTCGCACGGTTGATCGCCCATCCGGGGCGACAGCGAAGGAACCGCCGAATCCGTGACGTGTACGGAGCCGGGGAATCCCCCTCACCCGGTAGGCGGCTCTGAGTGAAGAAGGAGCTCGCCTTCGTGGCGTCCCACCGTCGTCCCAAGCAGCCGAGCCGCGCTCGCGTGAGCGTCATCACCGCGACCGCCGCCGCCGCTGTGGCCCTGACCTCTCAGGCCGCCCAGGCCGATCCCCAGCCGAGCAAGAGCGAGGTCAAGGCCAAGATCGACAAGCTCTACCACGAGTCCGAGGCGGCCACCGAGAAGTACAACGGTGCCAAGGAGCAGCAGGACAAGCTGAAGAAGCAGGTCGACGCGCTCCAGGACAAGGTCGCCCGCGGCCAGGACGAGCTGAACACCCTGCGCGGCGAGCTGGGTTCCATCGCCACCGCGCAGTACCGCTCCGGCGGCGTCGACCCCTCGGTGGCCCTCTTCCTCGCCTCCGACCCGGACGGCTTCCTCGACCAGGCCTCCGCGCTCGACCAGTTGACGGCCAAGCAGGCCGACGCGCTCCAGGAGATCCAGGCCAAGCAGCGCACCCTCGCGCAGCAGCGCAAGGAGGCCCAGGACAAGCTCGGCGACCTCGCGGACGTCCGCAAGAAGCTCGGCGAGAACAAGAAGAAGTACCAGGGCAAGCTGGCCGAGGCGCAGCGCCTGCTCAACAGCCTGACCGCCGCCGAGCGCAAGAAGATGCAGCAGGAGGAGAAGCGCGCCAGCCGCGCCTCCAACGAGCGGGTCGAACTCGGCAACGAGGTCCCCGCCTCCCAGCTCGGCTCCGCCGCCCTGGCCGCGGCCGCCACCCAGATCGGCAAGCCGTACCAGCCCGGCGGCACGGGCCCCGGCACCTACGACTGCTCCGGGCTGACCCAGTGGGCCTACGCCCAGGCCGGCGTCCAGATCAGCCGGGTCACCTACACCCAGCAGAACGACGGCACGAAGATCGGCCGCAGCCAGCTCAAGCCGGGCGACCTGGTCTTCTTCAACGGCCTGTCGCACGTGGGCTTCTACGCGGGCAACAACCAGATCCTGCACGCCCCGAAGCCCGGCGCCTTCGTCCGCTACGAGTCGATGGACTACATGGGCACCTTCCAGTTCGGCGTCCGCATCTGATCACGGCGCACGCCCGAACGGGGGAATCGCACACACCCCGCACCGACGCCCTGCCCCGCCGGAGACCGAGGTCACCGGCGGGGCAGCGCCGTTTCCCGGATCTGCCGCCACCGGCGCGGTCGTTGGCCGCCGCGTAGTCGTCCGATTACTGTCTGACCGCTGTGCGGCCCCCGGTCGTCGGTCCGCCCGCCGTGGGCGGCAGGGGGCGCGCACCACCGCGTCAGCGGAAGGGAGTGCGGCTGCCTTGGTGTCCCATCGCCGTTCCACACAGTCCGGCCCGGTCCGGGGAGTTCGCGCCACGGTCATCTCGGCGGCCGCCGCCACGGCGGCCGCGACGCTGACCGGGGCCCCGGCGAGCGCCGACCCGAAGGAGACCCGGCAGAGCGCCGGGGCCGTCGTTGACCGGCTGCACGCCGAGGCCGAGCGGGCCACCGAGCGGTACAACGAGGCCGACGAGCGCGCGGACCGGCTGCGCGGCGAGGCCGCCCGCGCCCAGGACGCCACCGCGCGCGGCCAGGAGCACGTCAACCGGATGCGCGACGCGCTCGGCGCCATGGCGGGGGCGCAGTACCGCTCCGGCGGCGTCGACCCCGCCCTCGCACTGCTGCTCTCCGCCGACCCGGACACCTACCTGGAGCGGTCCGCCGCCCTCGAACGGGTCGCCGCCCGCCGGGCGACGACCCTGCACGCGCTCCGGCACGCCCAGCGCAGGACCGCCCAGAGCCGCGCCGAGGCCACCCGCGCCCTGGCGGAGCTGGAGCGCCACCGTGCCGCCGCCGCCCGCCACAAGCGCACCGTCGAGGACAGGCTGCGCCGGGCCCGCCAGGTGCTGGAGGCGCTGCCGCCGCGGGAGCGGGCCTCCTTCGACCGCGCCTCGCGCTCCGGCCGCGACGGCCTGCCCGACCTCTCCGGCGCCGCCCCCGCCTCCTCCCGCGCGGCGGCCGCCGTGGCCGCCGTCCGGGGGGCGCTCGGCAGACCGTACGTGTGGGGCGCCAACGGGCCCACCGCGTTCGACTGCTCCGGGCTGACGCAGTGGGCCTACGCCCAGGCCGGGGTGAGCCTGCCCCGCACCTCCCAGGCCCAGCGGCACGCGGGCCGCACGGTGCCGCTCTCCCACGCGCTCCCCGGCGACCTGGTCGCCTACCGGGCGGACGCCAGCCACATCGGCATGTACGTGGGCGGCGGCCAGGTCATCCACGCCCCGTATCCGGGCGCCCCGGTGCGCTACGACCCGGTGGGCATGATGCCCGTCTCCTCGGTCACCCGGATCTGACCGTACGATCGGCAGGTGGCCGTACGCAGACGTGACGCGCGGCGGGCAGCGCCCCGCCCCTCGCGGCGCGCGGCGGGCCTGACGCTCGCCGCGCTGCTGACCGCGTCCGCCTGCACGGCCGCCGAGGACTCCCGCGCCGCCCTCGCCGCGCGGGAGATCACCGCCGTGCTGGACGACCGGGCCGCCGCCGTCCTGGAGCACGACGCGGCCGGCTACCTCGCCGCCCTCGCCCCCGGCGCCACGAAGCTGCGGGCCGCCCAGCGCACCGAGCTGGCCAACCTCGCCGACGTCCCGCTGAAGTCCTGGACGTACGAGGTCAAGGGCGTCACCGGGGCGGACGGGGACCGGGCCAGGGCCGACGTGGAGCTGCGCTACCGGATCGCGGGGTACGACACCGCCCCCATCGCCACCCGCCGCACCCTGGAGCTGACCCGCGACGGCGGGCGCTGGTACATCAGCGCCGACCGGCCCGCCAGGGGCGCGTCGGGGCAGTTGTGGCAGCAGGGGGACGTGGAGGTCGTCGAAGGGGCGCACAGCATCGTCCTGGGCGTGGGACGGGCCGCGGGGGAGCTGCGCCGGATCGCCGACACCGTGGACCTCGCCGTCCCGGCCGTCTCGGACGCCTGGCCCCGGCCCTGGACCCGGCGGGTGGTCGTGCTCGTCCCCCGGTCCGTCCGGGACATGGCGGCGCTGCTGGGCTCATCGGAGGCCGGCTACCGGGGCATAGCCGCCGTCACCACCGGCGAGGTCGGCAGCGCCGGCGAGCGCCCGGCCCTGGCCGACCGCGTGATCGTGAACCCGCAGGCGTACGCCACCCTGGGCAGCTTCGGGCAGCGGGTCGTCCTGACCCACGAAACGACCCATGTCGCCACCCGGACCAGCACCACGACCGCCACCCCGGTCTGGCTCTCCGAGGGCTTCGCGGACTGGGCCGCCTACCGGGGCGAGGACCGCTCCGCCGACCTCCTCGCCCCCGAGCTGGCCGCCGCCGTCCGCGACGGCGAAGCACCCGACCGGCTCCCCGTCGACCAGGACTTCGGCTTCGACGGCGACCCCGCGAAGCTCGCACGGGCCTACGAGGGCGGCTGGCTGGCCTGCGCGCTGATCGCGGAGCGGTGGGGCAAGGAGAAGCTGATCGCCTTCTACGAGGCGGTGGGGGCCCACTCCGGGCGCGAGGGGGCGGTGGAGCAGGCGCTCGACGCGGTCCTGGGCACCACGGAGGAGCGGTTCACCGCCGACTGGCGCGGCTACCTCGACGCCCGGCTCGGCTGACCGCCCGGCTCCGGCCGGGCGCCGTCCGCCGCCCCCGCCGGACCGCCGCCCCGCGCCCCCGGCGCCGCGGCCCGCCACAGCCGCCGCGCGGCGACCAGCGAGGCGGCCGCCAGCAGCCCGTTGCGCACGACCAGGAGCGCCACGCCCCACGCGTCGCTCGCCACCACATGGCCGAAGCCGACGGGGAACTCCAGCAGGGTGGCCCCGGCCGCCGCCAGCACCAGCAGGGCGGGCAGCGTCATCGCGGCGGCCTCGAAGGCCAGGCACACCGCGGCGAGTCCGACCAGCCACACCACGTACTGCGGACTGATCACCCGGCTGGTCACGGTGAACAGCAGCACCGCGGTGAAGGCCGCCTCCGCCGGGGTGCGCACCGTGAACACGCGGGCCCGCAGCCGCCACAGCGCCAGCCAGCCCAGCGCCAGCAGGCCCAGGGCCGGCGCCAGCGCCGAGACCGCGTCCACGTACGGGCCGACGAACTCCATCGAGCCGTAGCGCAGCTCCACCCGGCCCTCCCAGCCGTAGTGCCGGGCGATGTGGAAGACCAGCGCCCCCAGCGACTCGACCTCGGTGCCCCGGTCCCGCTGGAAGGCCAGGAACGCGAACGCCCCCGGCATCCAGAGCGCGAACCCGGCCGCCCCGGCAGCCGCCGTCAGCGCCGCCGCCGACCAGGCCGCCCGCGTCGGCCGCCCCCGCCCGACCCCCACCAGCAGCAGCGCCGGCCACCCCTTCAGCAGCGCCCCGAACGCGGCCAGCGCGCCCAGCGCCCGCGGCCGGCCCACCCCGGCCAGCAGCGCGGCCACCGCGACCGCCGTCACCATCAGGTCGTACCGGGCGTAGACGGTCGGGCCCAGCAGCGGCACGCCCGCGATCCACACCCAGGCCCCCGCCGCCCGTATCCCCGGCCGCCGCCCCGCCGACAGCAGCAGCCCCAGCACCAGCGCGTCGCAGAGCAGCACCAGCACGAAGAACGCGCTCGCGTACGGCAGGAACGGCAGCAGGGCGGGGGAGAGGATCGCCAGGGCGGCGGCGGGCGGGTACTGCCAGGCGACGTCGTCCAGCGGGTACGTCCCGGCGAGCAGCACCTCGTACCAGCCCCGGTAGATCACCGACACGTCCACCGTGACGTCGGGGCCCGCCACCGCGACCACCCCGGACACCGTCAGCAGCAGCCCCGTCCGGGTCAGCGCCCACACCGCGTACGGCCACGGTCCGGTGCCGGTGGGTGCTCGTCCCGTCATCGCCGCCCCGTCGTGGTCGTCGGCCGGAGGTCAGGCGGCCCATGATGCCGGGAGGAGAGGCCGGGAGCGGTGAAGCGCGGCCGCCCGGTACTGTCGGCGGCGATGGACAAGACCCTGATCGTGACCAACGACTTCCCGCCCCGCCCCGGCGGCATCCAGGCGTTCCTGCACAACATGGCGCTGCGGCTGGACCCCGACCGGGTCGTCGTCTACGCCTCCACCTGGAAGCGCGGCGCCGAGGGCGCACAGGCCACCGCAGCCTTCGACGCGGAGCAGCCGTTCACGGTCGTCCGCGACCGGACGACGATGCTGCTGCCGACCCCCCGCGTCACCGCCCGCGCCGCCGGACTGCTGCGCGAGCACGGCTGCGCCTCCGTCTGGTTCGGCGCGGCGGCCCCGCTCGGCCTGATGGCCCCGGCGCTGCGCCGGGCGGGCGCGCGGCGCCTGGTCGCCACCACCCACGGCCACGAGGCCGGGTGGGCCCAACTGCCCGGCTCCCGTCGGCTGCTCCGCCGCATCGGCGAGGGCACGGACACGATCACCTACCTCGGCGAGTACACCCGCTCCCGGATCGCCGCCGCCCTCACCCCCGAGGCCGCGGGCCGCATGGTGCAGCTCCCGCCGGGCGTGGACGAGGAGACCTTCCACCCGGCGTCCGGCGGCGAGCGGGTCCGCGCCCGCCTCGGCCTGAGCGACCGCCCGGTGGTCGTCTGCGTCTCGCGCCTGGTGCCCCGCAAGGGCCAGGACACGCTGATCCTGGCCATGCCCGCGATCCTCGCGCGGGTGCCCGACGCGGTGCTGCTGATCGTCGGCGGCGGACCGTACGCCGGGGACCTCGCGCGGCTCGCGGCCGAGACCGGGGTCGCGGACTCGGTGCGCTTCACCGGCCCGGTGCCGTGGGCCGAACTGCCCGCGCACTACGGGGCCGGGGACGTCTTCGCCATGCCGTGCCGCACCCGGCGCGGCGGCCTCGACGTGGAGGGCCTGGGCATCGTCTACCTGGAGGCGTCCGCGACCGGGCTGCCCGTGGTGGCCGGCGACTCGGGCGGCGCTCCGGACGCGGTCCTCGACGGCGAGACCGGCTGGGTGGTGCGCGGCGGCAGCGTCGAGGAGTCGGCGGACCGGATCGTGGCGCTGCTCGGGGACGCGGAGCTGCGGCAGCGGATGGGGGAGCGGGGCAGGGCCTGGGTCGAGGAGAAGTGGCGCTGGGACCTGCTCGCGGAGAAGCTGAGGACACTGCTGTGAACGCCGGAAGGGGCCCGCACCGTCGCCGGTGCGGGCCCCTTCCCCGCGTACGGGGTCAGGAGCGGTAGAGCGCCTCCACCTCGTGCGCGAAGTCCTTCACGACCACGTTGCGCTTCAGCTTCAGCGACGGCGTGATGTGGCCCGCCTCCTCGGTGAACTGCATCGGCAGGATGCGGAACTTGCGGACGGACTCGGCCTTGGAGACCGCCGCGTTGCCGTCGTCCACCGCCCGCTGCACCTCGGCCAGCAGGTCGGCGTCCTCGCACAGCGAGAGCGCCGTCGAACCGGCCGGCTTGCCGTTCTCCTCGGCCCAGCGGCCCAGGAACTCCTCGTCCAGGGTGACCAGCGCGCCGACGAACGGGCGCCCGTCGCCGACCACCATGCACTCGGCGATCAGGGCGTGCGAGCGGATGCGGTCCTCGATCACGGCCGGGGCGACGTTCTTGCCGCCCGCGGTGACGATGATCTCCTTCTTGCGGCCGGTGATCGAGAGGTAGCCGTCCTCGTCCAGCGTGCCGATGTCCCCGGTGTGGAACCAGCCGTCCGCCAGCGCGTCGACGGACGCCGACTCGTTGTTCCAGTACCCGGTGAACAGGTGCTCGCCGTGCAGCAGCACCTCGCCGTCGTCCGCGATGCGCACCACGGAGCCGGGCAGCGGCTGGCCGACCGTGCCGATCTTCTGCCGGTCCCACGGGTTGAACGCGGTCGCCGCGCAGCTCTCCGTCAGGCCGTACCCCTCCAGGACCGTGAAGCCGATGCCCCGGAAGAAGTGGCCGAGCCGCTCGCCCAGCGGAGCGCCGCCGGAGATCGCGTGCTCGCCCCGGCCGCCGAGCACCGCGCGCAGCTTGGTGTAGACGAGCGCGTCGAAGACCTTGTGCTTGGTCCGCAGCCACAGCGAGGGGCCCTGCGGGGTGCTCAGCGCCCGGCTGTAGGCGATCGCCGTGTCCGCCGCCCGGTCGAAGATCCGGCCCTTGCCGTCCGCCTGAGCCTTGGCGCGAGCGCCGTTGTAGACCTTCTCGAAGACCCGCGGGACGCCGAGGATCAGCGTGGGCCGGAACGCCGCCAGCTCGTCGGTGAGGTTCTTGATGTCCGGCAGGCAGCCGAGCTTGATCGGGGCCATCACCGAGGCCACCTCGACCAGCCGCCCGAAGACGTGCGCGGCGGGCAGGAACAGCAGGATCGCGCAGTCGTCCGTGCGGAAGAGGGGCTTCAGCCGCTCCACCACGTTGCCGCACTCCGCGAAGAAGCTGCGGTGGGTCAGCACGCAGCCCTTGGGGCGGCCCGTGGTGCCCGAGGTGTAGACGATGGTCGCCGGGTCGTCCGCCTTGGCGCTGACCATCCGCAGGTCCACGGTCTCCTCGGAGACCCCGGCCCCCGCCCCGCCCAGCGCGTCGACCGCGCCCGCGTCGATCTGCCAGACGCGGGTCAGCTCCGGCAGCGCGTCCCGTACGGACTCCACGGTGGCCGCGTGCGCGTCGCTCTCCACGAACACCGCCACCGCGCCGGAGTCGCCGAGGATCCACTGCGTCTGCTCGGCGGAGCTGGTCTCGTACACCGGCACGGTCACCGCGCCCGCGCACCAGATCGCGAAGTCCAGCAGCACCCACTCGTAGCGGGTGCGGGACATCAGGGCGATCCGCTCGCCGGGCTGGACGCCCGAGGCGATCAGCCCCTTGGCGACGGCTCTCACCTCGGCCAGGAAACGGGCGGCGGTGACGTCCGTCCAGACGCCCGCCACTTTGCGGCTCATCACGGCGAGATCGGGATGCTGAGCGGCGTTGCGGCGGATGAGATCCGTCAGGTTGCCGTCCGTCGGGACCTCGTACAGGGCCGGAAGGCTGAACTCGCGCAAGACTGCTGCTCCTCATCGGGCTCCGGTGCCACGGCTCTGTGTGACGCACCGGCTGCGGTCCGAGAACGGCGGGTGCTCAACGGGGTGAGCACGCCAGGACTGCCCGGACGTTACCCACCAGTACTCGGTTCCGGATAGGGGGTTCCGGCCAGATGTCTGATGCATCACACACATAAGTGGCCCTATGCGCGCACAGTAGTCCACCCCCGTGACGACGCGGAAGTAACCGCAGGTCCGGCCCTACCGTCCCGGAAACCGGGCGGGCCTTTAGGGTGAACCCATGCCAGGCAGCGAACCGGACAGCACCCGCCCCGCCCCACGGCGCACCACGCGGGTCCACGTGGTCAGCGACGTACACGGCAACGCCGAGGCGCTGGCCCGCGCCGGGGACGGCGCCGACGCCCTCGTCTGCCTCGGCGACCTCGTGCTCTACCTCGACTACGCCGACCACTCGCGCGGCATCTTCCCCGACCTGTTCGGGGAGGAGAACGCCGACCGCATCGTCGAGCTGCGCACCGCCCGCCGCTTCGAGGAGGCCCGCGCCCTCGGCCGCGAGCTGTGGGCCGGCCGCGACCGCGACGCCGAGCTCCTGGGCGCGGTCCGCCGGCAGTACGCCGAGCTCTTCGCCGCCTTCCCCACCCCGACGTACGCGACCTACGGCAACGTCGACGTCCCCCGCCTCTGGCCCGAGTACGCCCGCCCCGGCACCACCGTGCTCGACGGCGAGCGGGTGGAGATAGGCGGCCGCGTCTTCGGCTTCGTCGGCGGCGGCCTCAAGACCCCGATGAACACCCCGTACGAGATCGCCGACGAGGAGTACGCCGCCAAGGTCGAGGCCCTCGGCGAGGTCGACGTCCTCTGCTCGCACATCCCGCCCGACGTCCCCGAGCTGACCTACGACACCGTCGCCCGCCGCTTCGAACGCGGCAGCCGCGCCCTGCTGGAGGCGATCCGCGCCACCCGCCCCCGGTACGCGCTCTTCGGCCATGTGCACCAGCCGCTGGCCCGCCGGATGCGGATCGGGACCACCGAGTGCGTCAACGTCGGCCACTTCGCCTCGACCGGCACGCCCTGGGCCCTGAGCTGGTGACCGGGGCGGCCCGGCCCGCGGACCGGAGCGCGCCGGGCACGCGATAGCCTGCACGACGGCAGGCTCCTGCCGAACGCGACCGGTATCACCGCACTGGAGGGCCACGGCGATGGCTGAACACACCAGCTCGAGCATCACGATCGAGGCGGCGCCGGCCGACGTCATGGACGTGATCGCGGACTTCGCCCGCTATCCGGAGTGGACCGGCGAGGTCAAGCAGGCCGAGGTCCTGTCCACCGACGACCGGGGCCGCGCCGAACAGGTCCGCCTCGTCCTGGACGCCGGAGCGATCAAGGACGACCACGTCCTGTCGTACACCTGGACCGGCGAGCGCGAGGTGAGCTGGACCCTCGTCAAGTCCCAGATGCTGCGCTCCCTGGACGGCACGTACGCCCTCGCCCCGGTCGGCGGCGGGGAGCGCACCGAGGTCACCTACCGCCTCGCCGTCGACGTCAAGATCCCGCTCCTCGGCATGATCAAGCGCAAGGCCGAGAAGGTCATCATCGACCGGGCCCTCGCCGGCCTCAAGAAGCGCGTCGAGTCCGCACCGCGGGCCTGAGGGCCGTGCGCACGGTCCTGGTCACCGGCCCCGGCGGCGCGGGCCGCACCACCGTGGCCGCCGCGACCGCCCTGGCCTCCGCCGCGAGCGGCAGCCGTACGCTCCTGGTCTCCGCGCAGGCCGTGCCCGGCCTCCCCGCCGCCGCCGAGCCCACCCCGGCCGCCGACCTCCTCGACCACGTCCGCGTCGACTCCGGCGCGCACTTCCGCGCCGAGCTGACCGGGCTCCAGCAGCGGGCCTCCGGCGTCCTGGACCTCCTGGGCGCGCGCCGCCTCGACGGCGAGGAGTTGACCGAACTCCCCGGCGCCCCGCAGCTCGCGCTCCTGCACACGTTGCGCCGCGCCGCCGAGGGCGACTGGGCCGCGGGCGGCCACGACGTCCTCGTCGTCGACCTCCCGCCGACGACCGAGGCCCTGGCCCTGCTCGCCCTGCCCGGACAACTGCGCCGCTACCTGCGCCGGCTGCTGCCCCCCGAACGCCAGGCCGCCCGCGCCCTGCGCCCCGTGCTCGCCCAGCTCGCCGGGGTCCCGATGCCCGCCCAGTGGCTGTACGAGGCCGCCGCCCGCAAGGACGCGGAGCTGGCCGCCGTCCAGGCCCTCGTCGAGGACCGGGCCACCACGCTCCGCCTGGTCGCCGAACCGGGCCCGGCCGGCGAGGACGCCCTGCGCACCGCCCGCACCGGCCTCGCGCTCCACGGACTGGAGGCCGACCTGCTGGTCGCCTCCCGCGTGCTGCCCCGGCACTCCTGCGACCCCTGGTTCGCCGCGCTCGCCGCCGAGCAGGAGAAGTGCCTGGACCGCTGGGCCCAGGAGCGGGACCCGTCCGTCCCCGTGCACGAGGCCGCCCACCTGGGCCGCGACCTCCGCGGCCCGGACGACCTCGCCGCCCTGGAGATCCCCGCGCCCCCCGCGCGGACGCCCGGCCCGGCCGCCGACCCGTGGTGGATCGAGGAGGAGCGGCCGGAGACGGCACGCGGCCCCGCCGTCCTCTCCTGGTGCCTGCCGCTGCC
Organism: Streptomyces sp. NPDC041970; assembly: GCF_055588985.1. Classification (NCBI taxonomy): domain Bacteria; kingdom Bacillati; phylum Actinomycetota; class Actinomycetes; order Kitasatosporales; family Streptomycetaceae; genus Streptomyces; species Streptomyces sp. NPDC041970. Next base: position 10,736 of record NZ_JBVJCD010000075.1, on the reverse strand, counting down.
CGGCGCCGCCAAGGAGGACCTGCGCCTGGTCCGCCGGGGCGACGAACTCCTCCTGACCGTCGGACCGTTCCACCGCGTCGTCCGGCTCGCCCCCGCGCTGCGCCGCTGCACCGTCTCCGGCGCGGCCCTGGCCGACGGGGTGCTGCGGGTCCGGTTCGCCCCGGACCCGGCCCAGTGGCCGCGCACCTCCTGAACGCCCCGCGGCCGTTCGGGTAACGTCGGTAGTACGTGACCCGCACGGCCGTGGACCGGCCGACCCGCGCCGCAGGAGCCCGCCATGAGTGAAGCCACCGATCGCCCCGCCGACGGCGACGCGTGGGCCGACGCCTGCGCCGAGGACCTCGCGGCGGAGCAGGCCCGCCGCCGCGAGCGGTACGGCCCGCCGCCCGTCTCCGCCGCCGAGGAGCTGCGCAAGCTGGTCGACGCGGTCGCCGACAAGGTCTCCACGCTCGGTTCGCCGCTGCTCGGCGCGGCCGCCCAGAGCGCGGTACGGCAGGCCGTCCGCCAGGCGAGGTCCGCCGTCGAACCGGTCATCGAGCGCAACCCGCAGGTCTTCGACCACCTCGCCGCCGCGGGCGGCGAGCTGCTGGCCGCCTACCGCTCCGCCGTCCAGGGCCAGGAGAGCCGCTGGACCCGCACCACCGGGGACGCGTCGGACCCGGCCGACCCCGCGGGCCCGCGCGACGAGGGCCCCTCCGGCCCCGAGCGCATCGACCTGGACTGACCCGGTCCCGGCCGTTCCGGGTCCCGCCTCGGGTACGGTTGCCCCAGCGGGGCTCGACCGGAACTGAGGGATTCATGGGACTCACCATCGGCGTCGACATCGGCGGCACGAAGATCGCGGCGGGAGTGGTCGACGAAGAGGGCCGCATCCTCTCGACGTTCAAGGTGGCGACCCCGCCCACGGCCGAGGGCATCGTCGACGCGATCTGCTCGGCGGTCGCCGGGGCCAGCGAGGGGCACGACATCGAGGCCGTCGGCATCGGCGCCGCCGGATACGTCGACGACAAGCGCGCCACCGTGCTGTTCGCGCCCAACATCGACTGGCGCCACGAACCGCTCAAGGACAAGGTCGAGCAGCGCGTCGGCCTGCCCGTCGTCGTCGAGAACGACGCCAACGCCGCGGCCTGGGGCGAGTACCGCTTCGGCGCGGGCCAGGGCCACGACGACGTCATCTGCATCACCCTCGGCACCGGCCTCGGCGGCGGCATCATCATGGGCAACAAGCTGCGCCGGGGGCGCTTCGGCGTGGCCGCCGAGTTCGGCCACATCCGGGTCGTCCCGGACGGCCTGCTCTGCGGCTGCGGCAGCCAGGGCTGCTGGGAGCAGTACGCCTCCGGCCGCGCCCTCGTCCGGTACGCCCGCCAGCGCGCCAACGCCACCCCCGAGAACGCCGCCGTCCTGCTCGGCCTCGGCGACGGCACGGTGGAGGGCATCGAGGGCAAGCACGTCAGCGAGGCCGCCCGCCAGGGCGACCTGGTGGCCGTCGACTCCTTCCGCGAGCTGGCCCGCTGGGCCGGCGCCGGGCTGGCCGACCTCGCCTCGCTGTTCGACCCCTCCGCGTTCATCGTCGGCGGCGGCGTCTCGGACGAGGGCGAGCTGGTCCTCGACCCGATCCGCAAGTCGTTCCGGCGCTGGCTGATCGGCGGCCAGTGGCGGCCGCACGCCCAGGTGCTCGCCGCCCAACTCGGCGGCAAGGCGGGGCTCGTGGGCGCCGCCGACCTGGCCCGCCAGGGCTGACCCGGCCCGCGCCCGAGGCCTGCCGCGACGCACGCGACGCCCGCCGCCGCCCTCCTGGGCGGCGGCGGGCGTCCGTCGTATCGTGGCCCGCATGGTCCTGACGCCGCTGCCCGACTCCCGTACCGAGCCGGACGGTTCAGCCGTCATCAGAGTGCTCAGCTACAACGTCCGGTCGATGCGCGACGACACAGGGGCCCTGGCCCGCGTCGTCCGGGCCTGCGCGCCCGACCTCGTGCTCGTCCAGGAGGCCCCGCGCTTCTTCCGCTGGCGCAAGGCGGCGGCCCGGCTGGCCAGGACCAGCGGGCTCGTGGTCCTGGGCGGCGGGGCGGGCGCCGCGGGCCCGCTGCTGCTCTGCTCACTGCGGGCGGCCGTCGAGCGCACCGAGGACGTCCTGCTGCCGCGCACCCCCGGACTGCACCGCCGGGGCTTCGCCACCGCCGTGGTCCGGATCGCCGGGACCCGGCTCGGCGTGCTGAGCTGCCATCTGAGCCTCCGGAGCGACGAGCGCCTCGCCCAGGCGGACCTGCTGCTGGAGCGGCTGGCGTCGATGGGCGTGGAGCACGCCGTGGCGGGCGGCGACCTCAACGACGTACCGACCGGGCGGGCCTTCACCCGGCTGGCCGGGGCGCTCCAGGACTGCCGGGCGGTCGCCCCGTGGGGCGGCGGGCCCACCTTCACCCCCGGCGACCCGCGCCGCCGCATCGACGCGGTGTTCGCCACACCGGGCATCACCGTGCTCGGCTGCGGCGTCCCCGCCGGACTGCCCGGCGTGAGCGACGCGGATCTGAGGGCGGCCACCGACCACCTGCCGGTGCTGGCCGCCCTCGCGGTCCCCGCCGCGCGCTGAGGGCGGCCCTCAGACCACCGCGCCGCGTCCCGGATCGCCGTGCGGGTCCTCGTCGTCGTCGTCCGGCATCCGCGCCACCAGGGTGGCGAATCCGCCGAGGAACCCGCCGACGCAGACCGTGGTCAGCCACCACGTCATCTCCCACCGGAGCATCACCGCGACCAGCATCAGGACCGGCCCGCCGATCACCGCGAGCCAGGCGAACTTCGCCGTGACGTCGGCCTCCGGCAGCGGCGGCGGCTCCGGGGGCACGAAGTGGCCCTCGTCGTCCCCGGCCGCGGGCGGCTCGTAGTCGCGGGGGCCGGCGACGCCGGGCGCGAAGACCACGGAGCTGCCGAGCGCCTTCTTCTCCGGCGGCTTCGGGGGCGCCTTGTCCGCGCCCTTGTCCGCCGGGTCGGCGGCGGAGCCGTCCTCGGGCCCGAGCGTGTTGAGCCGGCCGTCCTCCAGCCGGGCCAGATCCTCCACGGACTTGAACGGCTTGGCCCCCGGCGGGTCCGGCGGCTCCTCCCCGTACCCCGCGACGATCGCGGCCCACGCCGCCTCCTCGTCGAACCCCCGCTCCGGCTCCGCCCCCTCCGGGACCGCCGGCTTCGTCCCCTCGGGGACGGCCGCGGGCTCCGTGGGCCGCGGCTCGCGCTCCTCGTCGCCGTTCGTGCGTTCCGCCTCGTGCTCAGCCACCGGACGTGCTCCCCTTCTTCCCGACGCTCGGTGCGAGACGGCCGATGAACCGGTAGCTCTCATCGAAGATCCGCTCCGCATCGTGGTCCAACGTCGCCACGTGGTAGCTCTGTTCCAGCACGATCTCCTGGACGTCCGTGGAGGAGATCCGGCTCAGGACGCGGGCGCTGTCCACGGGCGCGACCACATGGTCCTGCGGGCTGTGCAGCAGCAGCACCGGCTGGGTCACCTGCGGCAGGTCGCGTTCGACCAGCCGCAGGAGCTGCCGCAGCGAATGGGCGGCGTGCAGCGGCACCCGGTGGTAGCCGACCTCGTGCGAGCCCGGAAGCGCGATGTCGTCGGCCACGCCCTTGGTGGTGCGCACCAGGTGGCGGGCGACCGGCAGCGCGTACGGGGCGAGTCCGTGCAGCTTGTTCGCCGGGTTCACCAGCACCAGGCCGCTGACCGCGTCGCCGTGCGCGGCCGCCAGCCGCAGGCTCAGCGCACCGCCCATGGACAGCCCGCAGACGAAGACCCGCTCGCACCTCGCGCGGAGGGCGCCGAACGCCCGGTCCACCTCCGCGTACCAGTCCTGCCAGCCGGTGACCGCCATGTCCTCCCAGCGCGTGCCGTGGCCCGGGAGCAGCGGCAGCGACACCGTCAGCCCGCGCTCGGCGAGGTGGTCGGCCCAGGGGCGCAGGGACTGCGGCGATCCGGTGAAGCCATGGCAGAGGAGGACGCCGACCTCTCCGCCCTCGTGGCGGAACGGCTCGGCTCCGGGGAGGAGCGGCACCAGGGGTCTCCTGTTCGTGAGGCGGTCCGGGGCGGGCCGGGGGAGCGCTTGACGGATGACTTCACCGTACGCGACCGGACCGACACCGACCAGGGCCGTCACCGCCCCCGCGGCCCGTCCCCGCCCGGCTCCGCGCCGTCTGCCCCCGGCGGGCCCCTCCACCGCCGGGCCGAACCCCCCGTGACCTCACGGGTTAAGGTCTGACGACAGCACACAGGAGGCACCAGAGTTGATCTACGGCGCAATGAAGTTCTCCATCGGCGGAGCCCTGAAGCTCGCCTTCCGGCCCTGGGCGGAGGGCCTGGAGAACATTCCCGAGCACGGGCCCGCGATCCTCGCCAGCAACCACCTGTCGTTCTCCGACTCCTTCTTCCTCCCCGCCGTGCTGGACCGCAGGGTCACCTTCATCGCCAAGGCGGAGTACTTCACCGCCCCCGGCGTCAAGGGCGCGCTGACCGCCGCCTTCTTCAAGGGCGCCGGCCAGCTCCCCGTCGACCGCTCCGGGGCGCGCGGCGCGGGCGAGGCGGCGATCCGGGCGGGCATCCAGGTCGTCGAGAGCGGCGGCCTCTTCGGCATCTACCCCGAGGGCACCCGTTCGCCCGACGGCCGCCTCTACCGGGGCAAGCCCGGCGGCCTCGCCCGTGTGGCCCTGGCCACCGGCGCCCCCGTCATCCCGGTCGCGATGATCGACACCGAGAAGATCCAACCGCCCGGCCAGGTGGTGCCCAAGCTGATGCGGCCCGGCATCCGGATCGGCGCCCCGCTCGACTTCAGCCGCTACCAGGGCATGGACGGCGACCGCTTCATCCTGCGCTCGGTGACCGACGAGGTCATGTACGAGATCATGAAGCTCTCCGGCCAGGAGTACGTCGACGTCTACGCCACCGCCGCCAAGCGGCAGATCGCCGACGCCGCGAAGGCCGAGGCGGAGGAGGCCAGGCGCGCCCGCAAGCGGGCGGGCGCGAGCGACGAGAACGGAACGGAACGGTCCGGCGCGTAGCCGCCGTTCACCGTCCGGGGGGTGGGTCCATGGCCGAGCGCGAGCGGGTCGTACGGATGTCGGTCGAGCAGCCGCTGTGGCGTGCGCTGACGGGGTACCGCGTGATGACCCTGGTCTACGCGGTGCTGCTCGCCGCCTTCGGGCGGGAGAAGTTCGAGCGGCCCTGGGTGGCCGTGGGCTTCCTGGCGTTCCTGGCCGTGTGGACGCTCGCCACCCTGCCCAAGGTCCGCTCGGCGGCGAGCTGCACCAAGCGGTTCCTCGGCGCCGACCTGGTCGTGGCGCTGAGCGGCATCCTCCTCACCCCGCTCGCCGACGCCGACTCCCAGAGCTTCGACGGCCCGACGCTGCCGTCGATCTGGACGGCCGGCTCCGTCCTCGCCTTCGCGGTCAAGGGCGGCTGGCGCTGGGCGGCGTTCGCCTCCACGTTCGTCGCCGCCGCCAACATCGTCCAGCGCGGCGACCCCAGCCGGGACACCTTCCACAACGTCCTGCTGGTGTGGGTCGCCTCCATAGCGATCGGGTACGTCGTCGAGGTCGCCCGCGCCAGTGAGCGCACCCTGGCCCGCGCCCTGGAGATCGAGGCGGCCACCCGCGAACGCGAGCGGCTGGCCCGCGACATCCACGACAGCGTGCTCCAGGTCCTGGCGATGGTCCAGCGCCGGGGCACGGCGATCGGCGGCGAGGCGGCCGAGCTGGGCCGGATGGCCGGCGAGCAGGAGGTCGCCCTGCGCACCCTCGTCTCCAGCGGCCTGGTGCCGCCCACCCGCGTCTCCGAGGACGCCGCCGAGGGCGCGGTCGTCCGCGCGGTCGAGGTGGACGAGGAGCCGGACGCCGGCGGCGGGGCCGCCTGCGACCTGCGGGCCCTGCTCACCCCGTACGCCGGGGCCCGCACCAGCCTCGCGGAGCCGGGCGCCCCGGTGCTGCTGCCCGCGGCGGCGGCCCGCGAGCTGGCCGCCGCCGTCGGCGCGGCCCTGGACAACGTCCGGGTGCACGCGGGCGAGGGGGCCCAGGCGTGGATTCTGGTCGAGGACGAGCCGGACGAGGTGATCGTCACGGTCCGGGACGACGGCCCCGGCATCCCGGAGGGGCGGCTCGCCCAGGCGGAGGGGGAGGGGCGGCTCGGGGTCGCGCTGTCCATCCGCGGCCGGCTGCGCGACCTGGGCGGCACGGCAGAGCTGTTCTCGGTCCCCGGCCAGGGCGCCGAGGTCGAGTTGAAGGTTCCGAAAGCACCGAAGGTTCTCCGGGGGAAGGCAGGATCGGCCCGATGAGCACGCAGAACGCACCGCAGGACGAGCAGCGGGGGGCCGCCGGCCGGCCCGTCAGGGTGATGGTCGTCGACGACCACCCGATGTGGCGCGACGCGGTGGCCCGCGACCTCGCCGAGTCCGGGTTCGACGTCGTCGCGACCGCCGGGGACGGCCCCCAGGCGGTCCGCCGGGCCAGGGCGGTCGACCCGGACGTCCTGGTCCTCGACCTGAACCTGCCCGGTATGCCCGGCGTCCAGGTCTGCAAGGAGCTGGTCGGCTCCCATCCGGGCCTGCGCGTCCTGGTCCTCTCCGCGAGCGGGGAGCACGCCGACGTCCTGGAGGCGGTGAAGTCCGGGGCCACCGGCTATCTGCTGAAGTCCGCCTCCACCCGCGAGCTGACCGACGCCGTCCGCTCCACCGCCGCCGGCGACCCGGTCTTCACCCCCGGTCTGGCCGGGCTGGTCCTCGGCGAGTACCGCAGGCTCGCCTCCGACCCCGCCCCGGCGGCGTCCGACGAGCCCAAGGCCCCCCGGCTCACCGACCGGGAGACCGAGGTGCTGCGGCTGGTCGCCAAGGGCCTGTCGTACAAGCAGATCGCAGAACGCCTGGTCATCTCGCACCGCACCGTGCAGAACCACGTGCAGAACACCCTCGGCAAGCTCCAACTGCACAACCGGGTGGAGCTGGTGCGGTACGCGATCGAGCGCGGTCTCGACGACGTCTGAGCCGTACGGGCGCGGGGCGGCCCGCCCGGCCTCCCCGCGGGGGCGCCCGCGCGGGGAGGCCGGCCCGCTCGCTCAGCCGGGCACCGGCAGCCCCGCCAGCAGCTCCGCCACGATCACCGAGCCCCGCACGGTCAGCACGGACTCCGGGTGGAACTGCACCGAGGCGAACCCCGGCCCCCGCAGCGCGTGCAGCTCACCGCTGTCCCCGTCGCGGCTCACCTCGATCCCGTGCGCCTCCAGCTCGGCGGCGGCCGGTCCGTCGCACCGCGCGGTGAAGCTGTTGTAGAAGCCCACCGTCTCCGGCCGCCCGAACAGGTCGATCCTGGTCTGCGCCCCCTGGTACGGCACGGCCTTGCGGACGATCTCCAGCCCCAGCTCCGCCGCGATCAGCTCGTGCCCGAGGCAGACGCCCAGCAGCCCGTGCCGGTGGTCCCGCACCAGCTCCGCGGTGACCTCGCGCAGCAGCCGCATTTTGGGGTCGGCGAGATCGCCCGGATCCCCCGGTCCGGGGCCCAGCACCACGGGCCCCCGGTGCGCGCGCACCTCCTCGCGCAGCCCCGGCGCGTCGAACCGGCGCACCGACACCTCCAGCCCCGAGGCCCGCAGCAGGTGGGCCAGCATCGCGGTGAACGTGTCCTCGCCGTCCACCACCAGCGCGTGCCCCGCCAGCTCCCGGGCGCGCTCCCGCATCCGCAGCCAGAACGGGGCGAGCAGGGCGCGCCGGTCCTCCAGCGCCGCCCGCACCCGGGGGTCGGACGCCAGCCGCGGCGGCTCCGCCCGCGCGCCGGGCGCGGCCGGCCGCACGCCCAGCGCGGCCAGCACCCCGGCCGCCTTGGCGTGCGTCTCGGCCACCTCGCCCTCCGGGTCCGAGTGGCGTACGAGGGTGGCCCCCACGGGCACCGCCAGCGAGCCGTCCGGTGCGATGTCGGCGGTGCGGATCAGGATCGGCGAGTCCAGGGTCTGCGCGCCGTTCGCGTCCCGGCCCAGCAGGGCCAGCGCGCCCGCGTAGTAGCCGCGGCCGCCGGACTCGTACCGCTCGATGACCCGGCAGGCGTTCTGCACCGGGGAGCCGGTGACGGTCGCCGCGAACAGGGTCTCGCGCAGCACCTCGCGCACGTCCAGCGAGGACCGTCCGCGCAGCTCGTACTCGGTGTGCGCGAGGTGCGCCATCTCCTTGAGCCGGGGCCCGACGACGACCCCGCCCATGTCGCCCACCGTGCACATCATCTTCAGCTCCTCGTCGACCACCATGGACAGCTCCTCGCTCTCCTTGCGGTCCGCGAGGAAGGCCAGCAGGCCCTCGGCGGTGGGCCCGCCGGCCGGGTAGCGGTACGTCCCGCTGATCGGGTTCATCACGACCGTCCCGCCGGACATCCGCACGTGCACCTCCGGGCTCGCCCCCACCAGCGTGCGGCCGCCCGCGCCCCCGGTGTGCACCACGAAGGTCCAGTACGCCCCCCGCTCGCCCGCCAGCAGCCGCCGGAACAGCGCCAGCGCGTCGGCGGGGCCGTAGTCCGGGATCTCGCCCCGGAAGGTCCGCCGGATCACGAAGTTCGCGCCCTCGCCCTGCCCGATCTCGTCCCGGACCACCCGCCGGACGACCTCGGCGTACGCCGCGTCCGGCACGTCGAAGCCCCGGTCCTCCACCCGTACGTCGTGGGCGGGCAGCGCGGCCAGCAGCTCCGCGAGGTCCACCTCGCAGGTCTCGTCGGCGACCAGGACGCTCAGCGGCGTGCCGTCGTCGCGCACGTCGAACCCGCGCTCGGCGATCTGCCGGAACGGCACCAGGGCCAGGGCGGGGCGCTCGCCCACGGGCAGGTCGGCGAGCCGGTCCACCTCCCGCACCCCGCCGATCAGCGCCTCGACCACGTCGTGGTCGCGGCCGGGCGTACGGCGGCGCAGCAGGGCGAACGGCGGGGCCTCATGGGCGAGCAGCCGCGCGACGAGGGCGGCGGCGGTGGGGTGGGACATGGCGGAGGTTCCTTCCGAAGCGGGGGAGGAACGGCTCCGCGGACACGGAAAAGGCCGCCCCTCGGGGCGGCCTGCGCGGACTGTCAGCGCGATGGATCAGCGGGCCGCCGGATGAGCGGTCCACCACCAGTTCCGGACCGAGATGCGGTCCTGTCGCGTCGACATGCCCGCACCCTAGCGGACCTCACGGCGCGTGATGTTCCCGTCTCATTTACTGAGCATCCGAATGGACGCACCCCGCGACCCCGTAATGTTGTGCGCGTGACCGTGAACGCCAACACCTCCGTCGCCGGTGGCCACACCTGGCGAGACCTTCCCGCGGCGCAGCAGCCCGAGTACCCCGACCCCGAGGCCCTGCGCGCTGTGCTCGCGGACCTCGCGTCGTATCCTCCGCTCGTCTTCGCGGGCGAGTGCGACCAGCTCCGTGCCCGCATGGGAGCCGTCGCCAAGGGCGAGGCGTTCCTGCTGCAGGGCGGCGACTGCGCCGAGGCCTTCGACGCCGTGTCCGCCGAGCACATCCGGGCGAAGCTGAAGACCCTCCTCCAGATGAGCGCCGTGCTGACCTACGCGGCCTCCGTGCCCGTGGTGAAGGTCGGCCGGATCGCGGGCCAGTACTCCAAGCCGCGCTCCAAGCCGACCGAGACCCGCGACGGCGTGACCCTGCCGACCTACCGCGGCGACTCCGTCAACGGCTTCCCCTTCACCGAGGAGGCCCGCGTCCCGGACCCCGAGCGGCTGAAGCGGATGTACCACGCGTCCGCCTCCACGCTGAACCTGGTCCGCGCCTTCACCACCGGCGGCTACGCCGACCTGCGCCAGGTCCACGCCTGGAACCAGGACTTCGTGAGGTCGTCCCCCTCCGGCCAGCGCTACGAGGCCCTGGCCCGCGAGATCGACAACGCGCTGAACTTCATGAAGGCGTGCGGCACCGACCCGGCCGAGTTCAAGGCGGTCGAGTTCTACGCCTCCCACGAGGGGCTGCTGCTGGACTACGAGTCGGCGCTGACCCGTACGGACTCGCGCACCGGCGAGCTGTACGACACCTCCGCCCACATGGTCTGGATCGGGGAGCGCACCCGCCAGATGGACGGCGCGCACATCGAGTTCGCCGCCCGCATCCGCAACCCCATCGGCATCAAGCTCGGCCCGACGACCACCGTCGACGAGGCGCTCGGCTACGTCGACCGCCTCGACCCCGACCGCGAGCCGGGCCGGCTGACCTTCATCGTCCGCATGGGCGCCGACAAGGTCCGCGACAAGCTCCCGGAGCTGGTCGAGAAGGTCACCGCCTCCGGCGCGACCGTGGCCTGGGTGACCGACCCCATGCACGGCAACACCTTCGAGGCCGCCTCCGGCCACAAGACGCGCCGCTTCGACGACGTCCTGGACGAGGTCAAGGGCTTCTTCGAGGTCCACAAGGGCCTCGGCACCCACCCGGGCGGCATCCACGTGGAGCTGACCGGCGACGACGTCACCGAGTGCGTGGGCGGCGGGCACGAGATCTTCGTGGACGACCTGCACCAGCGCTACGAGACGGCCTGCGACCCCCGGCTCAACCGCAGCCAATCCCTCGACCTGGCGTTCCTGGTCGCGGAGATGTACCGCAGCCAGTAGGAGCCTTCGGCACGCGCACCGGTGGGGGGGGGGGGGGGGGGGGGGGGGGGAAACGGGAGGTTGGGGGGGTGTGGGTGGGGTGGGGGGGGGGGGGGGGGGGGGGTGGGGGGGAAAAGGAAGGGAGAGGAGATAGGAACCAACC
>NZ_JBVJCD010000074.1:0-25479 GCF_055588985.1 Streptomyces sp. NPDC041970 | reverse complement strand
ACCCCCCACCCACATACACACCCCCTCCCCCCCCCCCCCGCGGGGGGCGCCCCCCCCCCCCCCCGCGTCAGTGCGGGCGACCGGCCGGTCCGCGCCCCTGCGGTCCGGGCGCCGAACCGGAGGTTCCGGGTCAGTCCTCCGTCGAGGAGGCGGAGGAGGACGAGGCGGCGGAAGCGGTCTTCTTGGCCGTCGTCGTCTTCTTGGCGGCCGTCTTCGTCGCCGTCGCCTTCTTGGCCGTCGTCGTCTTCTTCGCCGCGGTCTTCTTGGCGGCCGTGGTCTTGGCGGCCGTCGTCTTCTTGGCGGCGGTCTTCTTGGCCGTCGCCTTCTTCGCCGGAGCCTTCTTCGCCGTCTTCTTCGCGGGCCCCTTGGCGCGCTTCTCGGCGAGCAGCTCGTAGCCGCGCTCCGGCGTGATGCCCTCGACGCTGTCGTCGGTCCGCAGCGTCGCGTTGGTCTCGCCGTCGGTGACGTACGGGCCGAAGCGGCCGTCCTTCACCACGACCGGGGCGCCGCTGACCGGGTCCGTGCCCAGCTCCTTCAGCGGCGGCTTGGCGGCGGCGCGACCGCGCTGCTTGGGCTGGGCGTAGATCGCCAGGGCCTCTTCGAGGGTGATGTCGAAGAGCTGCTCCTCGGAGGTCAGCGACCGGGAGTCGGTGCCCTTCTTCAGATACGGGCCGTAGCGGCCGTTCTGCGCGGTGATCTCCACGCCCTCGGCGTCCACGCCGACGACGCGCGGCAGCGACATCAGCTTGAGGGCGTCGTCGAGGGTGACCGTGTCCAGGGACATGGACTTGAAGAGGGAGGCGGTCCGCGGCTTGACCGCGTTCTTGCCGGTCTTCGGCGTGCCCTCGGGCAGCACCTCGGTGACGTAGGGGCCGTAGCGCCCGTCCTTGGCGATGATCTGGTTGCCGGTCACCGGGTCGGCGCCCAGCTCGAAGTCGCCGCTGGGCTTGGCCAGCAGCTCCTCGGCCAGCTCGACGGTCAGCTCGTCGGGCGCGAGGTCCTCGGGGACGTCGGCGCGCTGGTGGCCCTCGGCGTCCTTCTCGCCCCGCTCGATGTACGGGCCGTAGCGGCCGACGCGGAGCTTGATGCCGTTGCCGACCGGGAAGGAGGAGATCTCGCGGGCGTCGATCGCGCCGAGGTCGGTGACCAGTTCCTTCAGGCCGCCGAGGTGGTCGCCGTCGCCGTTGCCCGCGTCGGAGGCCGCGCCGGCGGCGGAGGTGTCGTCACCGGGCCGCACGCCGAAGTAGAAGCGCCTGAGCCACGGCACGGACTGGGCCTCGCCCCGCGCGATGCGGTCGAGGTCGTCCTCCATGCGGGCGGTGAAGTCGTAGTCGACGAGCCGGCCGAAGTGCTTCTCCAGCAGGTTGACCACGGCGAAGGAGAGGAAGGACGGGACGAGCGCCGTGCCCTTCTTGAAGACGTACCCGCGGTCGAGGATGGTCCCCAGGATCGAGGCGTACGTCGACGGGCGGCCGATCTCGCGCTCTTCCAGCTCCTTGACCAGCGAGGCCTCGGTGTAGCGGGCCGGGGGCTTGGTGGCGTGCCCGTCCACGGTGACCTCGTCGGCGGAGAGCGCGTCGCCCTCGGCGACCTGCGGCAGCCGGCGCTCGCGGTCGTCCAGCTCGGCGTTCGGGTCGTCCGCGCCCTCGACGTACGCCTTCATGAAGCCGTGGAAGGTGATCGTCTTGCCGGAGGCGGAGAACTCGGCGTCCCGGCCGTCGCTCGCCCGGCCGCCGATCTTGACGGTGACGGAGTTTCCCGTGGCGTCCTTCATCTGGGAGGCGACGGTCCGCTTCCAGATCAACTCGTAGAGCCGGAACTGGTCGCCGGTGAGCCCGGTCTCGGCGGGGGTGCGGAAGCGGTCGCCGGAGGGACGGATCGCCTCGTGCGCCTCCTGCGCGTTCTTGACCTTCCCGGCGTACGTCCGCGGCTTCTCGGGGAGGTAGTTCGCCCCGTACAACTGCGTGACCTGCGCCCGCGCCGCGGAGACCGCGGTGTCGGAGAGGGTCGTGGAGTCGGTGCGCATGTAGGTGATGAAGCCGTTCTCGTACAGCTTCTGCGCGACCTGCATGGTGGCCTTGGCCCCGAAGCCCAGCTTGCGGCTCGCCTCCTGCTGGAGGGTGGTGGTCCGGAACGGGGCGTACGGGGAGCGGCGGTACGGCTTGGACTCGACCGACCGGACCGCGAACGAGGAGTCGGCGAGCGCGGCGGCCAGGGCGCGGGCGTTCGCCTCGTCCAGGTGCAGCGTCTGGGCGGAATTGGGCTTCAACCGCCCGTCGGGGCCGAAGTCGCGGCCCTGGGCGATCCGCCGGCCGTCGACCGCGCTGAGGCGGGCGGTGAGGGTCGAGGGGTCGGATGCGTCACCGGTGCGCCCGGTGGCGAACGTGCCGGTCAGGTCCCAGTACTCGGCGGAGTTGAACGCGATGCGCTCGCGCTCCCGCTCGACGACGAGGCGGGTGGCGACGGACTGGACGCGGCCCGCCGAGAGCTTCGGCATGACCTTCTTCCACAGGACCGGCGAGACCTCGTAGCCGTAGAGGCGGTCGAGGATGCGGCGGGTCTCCTGGGCGTCGACCATGCGCTGGTTCAGCTCGCGCGGGTTGGCGACGGCGGCCCGGATCGCGTCCTTGGTGATCTCGTGGAAGACCATCCGGTGGACCGGGACCTTGGGCCTGAGCACTTCCTGGAGGTGCCACGCGATGGCTTCGCCCTCGCGGTCCTCATCGGTGGCGAGGAAGAGTTCGTCGGACTCGGCCAGAAGCTGCTTGAGCTTCCTGACCTGGGCCTTCTTGTCGGCGTTGACGACGTAGATGGGCTGGAAGTCGTGTTCGACGTCCACCCCGAGGCGGCGTACCTCGCCGGTGTACTCGTCCGGGACCTCGGCCGCGCCGTTCGGGAGGTCGCGGATGTGCCCGACGCTCGCCTCGACGACGTATCCGGGGCCGAGATAGCCCTTGATCGTCTTCGCCTTGGCAGGCGACTCGACGATGACGAGTCGGCGGCCGCCCTGTGCGGTCTCGCTGGTCGGGGACAACTTCGCTCTTCTCTCCGGTCGACACTCGATGAGCAACCGGGCGGCGCCATGGCGCTGCTCGCGGTGCTGTCGCTGCGGAGTGTGACGGTACAACCCGCCCCCGTGTCAAACGGCAAAAGCCCGCAACGGCCACTCGAACGGTAACCCGACTTCCGCCATTCCTGCCGCCCGGACCGTCGGGTCCGCGCCGTGCGAGGCCGCGGCCCACGGGTTCACGGGGGCGGCCGGGGCGGTCGCCGGACGGTCCGTCGTCGCGGACGCCGCCCTGCCGGGGGCGGAGATCAGACGAGCGTGAGGCACCAGAGGCCGAGGGCCAGCGAGACCACGCCGAAGAGGGTGGTGAGGGCGGTGGAGGCGACGGGACTCACACCGTGGGCCACCGGCGCGCGGTGCAGGACGCGCGCCCCCGTCCAGACCAGGAGGGCGGTGCCGAAGAGCACCAGCGCCGTACCGGCGAAGACCGCGGAGACGCTCTCCATGCCCTACCCCTCGACCGTTGTGGCGGAACCGTCCGGAACCGGCCCACCGGGCACCGGAGCCGGGTCCTGGCCCCGGCAGGGAGAGGTTGCCACCTCGGGGCATCACCCATGCGAACCCGGAGTGAACAGCACTCCCCCGCCACCCGGCGGACCCCGCCGCCCGCGCCCCGACCGGAACCGGCGGAGGGGGCGGGCCGGGTGGCGCACGCGGCACGAACGCGCTGGCGGAGAGGGTGCGGGCGACCGGTCCCGAAGCGGGGCGGGTCGAGAACGGAATCCGGACCGGGGCTCTCTATCCGCCGGGCCGCGCGCCCGCGCCGGGAACCGGCTCCAGGAAGCCCTCCTCGACCAGCAACCGGATCGCCTGCGGGGTGCGGTCGCGCAGGAGCACCGGGTCCTCGGACATCAACTGGGCGATGGCGTCCAGGATGCGCCCGGCGGGCAGCGAGCCGTCGCACACGCCCGCGAACCCGGCGGCCACCGCGTCCACCTTGGTGGCGCGCATCATGCCCCGGTGCTGGCGCAGCACCACGTGCTCGGGGTCCTCGGCGCCCGGCAGGCCGACCTGCTCCTGGACGACCTCGGCGGCCAGGCTGAAGTGCCCGGCGAACAGCGCCGCGTCGTCCTGGCCGCGGAGGTAGTCCTGGCGGGCGAAGTGCTCCTCGACGGTCTGCCCGAGCGGCTGCCGCACCGCGTGCGGCCACTCCTCGACCACGATCGAGGGGTTCCCTGCCGCGGCCTCGGGGGATTTGCGCAACGTGATCCAACCGAACCCGACGGCCTTGGCGCCGCGCGCCTCGAACTCGTCGAGCCACGCCTCGTACCGCTCGGCGTACGCGGCCGGGTCGCCTCGGTGGTCCCCGCCGTCCCGCAGCCACAGCTCCGCGTACTGCGTGACGTCCTGGACCTCGCGCTGCACGATCCAGGCGTCGCAGCCGAACGGCACCCAGGAGCGCAACCGGTCCTGCCACTCCTCCCCCTCGACGTGCTCCCAGTTGGCGAGGAACTGGGCGTAACCTCCCTCGTTCAGGTGATCTCCGGACTGCCGCACCAGCGTGCGGCACAGGTCGTCGCCGCTCATGCCGCCGTCGCGGTAGGTGAGGCGGGCGCCGGGCGAGATGACGAAGGGCGGGTTGGAGACGATCAGGTCGAACGTCTCCGCGTCGACGGGCTCGAAGAGGGAGCCCGCACGCAGGTCGGCGGGGGCGGCGCCGGACAGGGCCAGGGTGAGCCGGGTGAACTCCAGGGCGCGGGGGTTGAGGTCCGTGGCGGTGACCCGAGAGGCGTGCTGGGCGGCGTGCAGGGCCTGGATGCCGGAGCCCGTACCGAGGTCGAGGGCGGAGGCGACCGGCGTACGGACGGTGAGCCCGGCCAGGGTGGTGGAGGCCCCGCCGACGCCGAGGACCACGCCCTCCTCGCGCGAGCCGATGCCGCCCGCGCCGCCGACCGCGCATCCGAGGTCGGACACGATGAACCAGTCCTCGCCGTCCGGCCCTCCGTACGGCCGTACGTCGACGCTCGCGCGGACCGCGCCGGCCTCGCGGGTCACCCAGCCGTCCGCGACGCACTCCTCCAGCGGGAGGACCGCGCCGGCCCGCTCCTCGGGAACGGGGCGCTGGAGGAGGAACAGGCGCACCAGCGTGTCGAGCGGTGCGTCCCCCCGCGTGGCCCGCAGCGCGGGGACCGTCTCACTGCGGGCGAGCGCGGCGTAGGCGGGCGCGCCGAGCCGGTCGAGGAGCCCGTCGGCGGTGAAGGCCGCGGCGAGCAGGGCCTCGCGGAGGTCGGCGGCGTGGTCGGGTGCGGGAAGGCTGGTCGTACTCACGGACCCATTGTGTCCGGTCCCACTGACAACGGCAGCGGCCCGGACGCTGATCGGGCGTCCGGGCCGCCGTGGTGTCCTGCTGGTGCCGCACGGAGGCCGCGCGAATGCCGCCGGAGTCGGCGGCCGCGGGCGTACGGGGGCGGGGCCGCGGGGCCCGCGGCCCCCGGTTACGCCTTCTTCTCGGGCGTCTTCTCCGGGGAGGCGGTGGCCTCGGGGGAGGCGGTGGCGTCCGGGGTCGCCCCCGCGCCGGGGCCCGAGGGGCTGGTCGAGGCCGTCGGCTTCTGGCAGCCCTTCTGCTTCGACATGGCGGTGCCGACCTCGCCGGACTGCAGCTTCTTCAGCGCCTGGTCACCGCTGGTGCTGATCTTGTTCAGCTCGTCGGCGATGCCCTTGAGGCCGTCGGCGAACTTCGCCTGGTCCTTGATGTCGAGGGCGTCGACCTTGGTCTTGAGGCCGGCGTACGCCTGGGAGGAGGCGTTCAGCTCCTTCACCGCCTCCTTCTGCGTGGCCTCGCCGTCGTCGACCGGCGGAGGCCCTGCGGAGTCCACAGCCGCACCCAGCGCCTTGTACGCCTGGGAGATCTGCTGGAAGGCCGCCGAGTCGGTCTTCTGGACGTCGGCCGGCTTGCTGTTGTCCGCGGTCTGCTGCTGGATGGCGGCGTTGGCGTCGGCGATCTTCTGCAGTTGGGGGTGGACCTGGTCGCAGACCTTCTTGGCCCAGTCGTTCACCTTGTTGTCGCTGTCGTCGCTGCAACCCGACAGCGTCAACACGAGTACCGCACCGCCGGACAGCGCGGCCGCAAGCTTCTTGTTCACCGGTTTGGTCCCTTCCAAGGCTCTCGGCCCCGGAACTTACACGTCCGGAGGACGACGGCTGGGAGCCGGGCATCCGGTGTGCGCGCTTTTGAAGCCATTTGCACCAAGACGAATGAGGGAGATGCCACTCGGCCAGCAAAATCGGACGCACGAGCGGTCACTCATTCGAACGGGCATCACCGATGTCCGCCAACACCGCTATGGCACAAGGCGCATGAGGGAGACCGGCCGGAACATCAGCAGTACGGACGACCGCGGCGAGCGGGTGGACGGCTCGCCGGAACGAGCCGTCCACACCATGGTTGACTGATCGTCAACGTGCGGTCTCCGTAAGCGCTGTTCGCGCACCGCACGGGTGACGCTCCGTTCCGGCCCTCCGGCTCACGGGGCCGCCACGGAGGCCGCGGGACCGTCACCCGTGGGCCCCGCGCCCTCCTCGTCCACGGTGATGCCGCGCCTCTTGGAGACGTAGACCGCAGCGACGATGACCGCGATGGCGACGACGGCCACCACGGCCCGCACCCAGGGGTTCGCGTCCGATCCGTAGCTGAACTGCACGATCGCCGGGGCGATGAGCAGGGCCACCAGGTTCATCACTTTCAGGAGCGGGTTGATCGCCGGGCCGGCCGTGTCCTTGAACGGGTCGCCGATGGTGTCGCCGATGACGGTCGCGGCATGGGCCTCGCTGCCCTTGCCGCCGTGGTGGCCGTCCTCCACGAGCTTCTTGGCGTTGTCCCACGCCCCTCCGGAGTTGGCGAGGAACACCGCCATCAAAGTCCCGGCGCCGATCGCGCCCGCGAGGTACGAGCCGAGCGCGCCGACGCCGAGGGTGAACCCGACCGCGATCGGGGCCAGCACCGCGAGGAGTCCGGGCGTGGCCAGTTCGCGCAGCGCGTCCCTGGTGCAGATGTCCACGACGCGGCCGTACTCCGGTTTCTCCGAGTAGTCCATGATTCCGGGGTGTTCGCGGAACTGCCGCCGGACCTCGTGGACCACGGAACCGGCGGACCGCGACACCGCGTTGATGGCGAGCCCGGAGAAGAGGAAGACGACCGCGGCGCCCAGGATCAGGCCCACCAGGTTGTTGGGCTGCGAGATGTCCAGGCTCAACCCCGACTCGCCCGACCCGGCCCCCACGTCCCCGACCGCCGTGGCGATGGCGTCGCGGTAGGACCCGAAGAGCGCGGCCGCCGCCAGGACGGCGGTGGCGATGGCGATGCCCTTGGTGATGGCCTTGGTCGTGTTGCCCACGGCGTCGAGGTCGGTGAGCACCTGCGCGCCCGCCCCCGTGACGTCCCCGGACATCTCGGCGATGCCCTGGGCGTTGTCGGAGACCGGCCCGAAGGTGTCCATGGCGACGATGACCCCCACCGTGGTGAGGAGCCCCGTCCCGGCGAGCGCGACCGCGAAGAGCGCCAGCATGATCGACGTACCGCCCAGCAGGAACGCCCCGTAGACGCCGAGGCTGATCAGCAGAGCCGTGTAGACGGCCGATTCCAGGCCGATGGAGATGCCCGCGAGCACCACGGTGGCCGGACCGGTCAGCGCGGACTTCCCGATGTCCTGGACGGGCCGGCGGGTGGTCTCGGTGAAGTAGCCGGTGAGCTGCTGGATGAGGGCGGCCAGGAGGATGCCGATGGCCACGGCGACCAGGGCGAAGATCCTGGGGTCACCGCCGTGCCCGGTGATCGCGGTGTCGGTGACGCCGTTCAGCTCCGCGTACGAGGACGGCAGATAGGCGAAGGCGGCCACCGCCACCAGGGCGAGCGAGATCACCGCGGAGATGAAGAAGCCCCGGTTGATCGCGGTCATCCCGCTGCGGTCGGCGCGGCGCGGGGCGACCGCGAAGATCCCGATCATCGCGGTGACGACGCCGATCGCCGGAACCATCAGGGGGAAGGCCAGACCGGCGTCGCCGAAAGCCGCCGTCCCGAGGATGAGCGCGGCGACGAGCGTCACGGCGTACGACTCGAAGAGGTCGGCGGCCATACCCGCGCAGTCACCGACGTTGTCGCCCACGTTGTCCGCGATGGTGGCGGCGTTGCGCGGGTCGTCCTCCGGAATGCCCTGTTCCACCTTGCCGACGAGGTCGGCGCCGACATCGGCCGCCTTGGTGAAGATCCCGCCACCGACCCTCATGAACATGGCGATCAGCGCCGCGCCGAGACCGAACCCCTCCAGCACCTTGGGCGCGTCGGCGGCGTAGACGAGCACGACGCAGGACGCACCGAGCAGCCCGAGCCCCACCGTGATCATCCCGACCACTCCGCCGGTCCGGAAAGCGATCTTCATGGCTCTGTGCGAAACGGTGGTGAGGTCCTCGGCGGGTTCGCCCTCTGCCGGAGTCGCCTCGCGGGCGGCGGCGGCCACACGCACATTGCTCCGAACGGCGAGCCGCATCCCGATGTAACCGGTAGCCGCCGAGAAAAGCGCGCCCACCAGGAAGAACAACGAGCGCCCTGCGCGCTGCGACCAGTTTTCGGCCGGCAGCAGGAACAGCAGGAAGAACACGACGACGGAGAAGAAGCCGACCGTGCGAAGTTGCCGGGCCAGATAGGCGTTGGCGCCCTCCTGGACCGCCGCGGCGATCTCTTTCATGCGCTCGGTGCCCTCACCGGCGGCCAGAACCTGGCGCGCCAGCAACTGGGCCACGACCAGCGCGGCGACGGCGACGACCGCCACCACCACGATGATCAGCCGGTTGTCGTCGGTGAGGACCGCCGCCGCGAGGGAGGCGGGCCGGTCGGAAAGTGCGGATTCTCGCAGTACTGCCGTGGGGGTGGTGAGGAACTCCGCCATACGTCCTCCTTGACGCTCAGCGCTCAAGTCGTGGACGGATTGTAGGGAGCGGAACACGATCAAAACAGTGGGTGGGAAGATAATCGACTACTCTCCCCCCAACGCCGAAAGATCGACGGAGCGCTTCTTCCCGAATGCAGTAATGGGGCAGGTGGATTACCGGCGGAGAACGGAAGCATTTCGGCTCGGGAGCGCGCGATCGGAAACACACGGAATCCCGCGAGCTGAAGAAGAAAAGCCCTGCTCAGCAGGCCGGGAAAACGAGACAGTGCTTACGGGGCTCGCTGGGCTCATGCGACTTGCGGGCTTCATGGGTCCGATGAGGCCGATGGGGGCGTACCGAGCGGGGCGGCGGGGGCGCCGAGGCGAACCGTCCGAGTCCGGCCGCGGGCGGGGTTTCCGCGGCAGACGAGTGGGGCCGAGGCGGGCTGGCGGGCGGACGGTTCGAGTCTGGCGCGGGCGAGATCTCCCGAGGTCTCCACAGCGGACGAGGGGACCAAGGAGGCGGGCGATCCGACGCGGACGCGGACCCTGCCGGGCGGCCCGAGCCGAGCGCGGGCGAGGTCCCTACAGCCGTGGCGCCCTGGGGGCTGCGCTAGGCAGACAGGTGGTCCGGGTCAGGCGGAGCCCATGCGGCCCAGGGTGCGGGGTGGGCGGCATCGAAGCAGACCGCCGGTCTGGGGTCGGGCAGGGTTTCAGACGAGCGGGCGGTCCGGAGCGGACACGGGCGGAGGCTCCGCCGCAGGCGAGGGGTGCCGAGGTAGGCGGACGGTCCGGCGCGGGTGAAGGCACCGAGGCGGACAGGCGGCCGTGGTCGGGCGGGGCCGAGGCGTACAGGCCGTCCCTATGCGACCGAGTCCGAAGTGGTGTCGCGGAGAGGGGACCCAAGGCCGAGGCCGGTCGGATCGGACGGGCCGGCCGGCCGGCCAAGGTCGCAGGGGCGGGCTGGCTGCGCCTCGCCGCAGAGCTCTCGGCTACGTCCTCACCGCGACGGCGGCCGTGGGCCAGCTCATGCGGATCACTCCGCCGCCCGTACCGGTGCGGACCTCCACGTCGTCGACGAGACCGCTGATCACCGCGAGGCCCATCTCGTCCTCGCCCTCACCCTGGGGTTCGTCCGGCCCTATGCCAGACGCCCCTGCGCGGCCCCCGGACGCGGCATCGCCGCCGGGGCCGGGCACGCTGTCACCGACCTCGATGGAGAACGTCTTCTCCTCCTCGGTCAGCGCCACGTTGACCGGCGCGGTGATCCCGTGGGTGCGGTGCAGCCCGACCGCGCGGCTGCACGCCTCACCGACGGCGAGCCTGACCTCGTCGAGCACCGCCTCGTCGACACCGGCCCGGCGCGCCACGGCGGCCGCCACCAAGCGAGCCGTCCTGACGTGCTCAGGCTGAGCGCTGAAGCGGAGTTCAACGGTGGCCATGCGATCCCCCTCGAACGTTCGGGCATACGCCTCAGAGGCCCCTGGGCTTGCACGCCCGGCACCTCGGCTCTCCTCTTCCGGCACCGACAAAGCCGACAGCCGACCCGGAGGTCGACCGCCTGCTCGCCGCGGCCCACACGCTGCCGCTGCCGACTTGTTCACCGCCTGCCCGCCGACCCGGAGGTCGACACGCGCCGACCTCAGTCGGTGGCGGCGACAGCCTCGTCGACCGTGGTGTGAATCGGGAACACCTTGGTCAGGCCCGTGATTCGGAAGATCTTGAGAATGCGCTCCTGGTTGCAGACCAGACGCAACGAGCCCTCGTGGGCCCGGACGCGCTTCAAGCCGCCCACGAGCACGCCGAGGCCGGTGGAGTCGAGGAAGTCGACGCCTTCCATGTCGACAACCAGGTGATAGCTGCCGTCATTCACCAACTCGACCAACTGCTCGCGCAGCTTGGGCGCGGTATACACATCAATCTCGCCACCGACCTCGACGACCGTACGGTCGCCACCAGGTCCGGACACATTGCGAGTCGACAGGGACAGGTCCACGGATCCTCCAGCACCTTGCTATCGAGCGGTTGCCCCTCGGTCTCCCCGACGGAGGCCAGGGGACGGATCGCCAGCCGCGATGGCATTCAATCACTTACCAGCAGGCATGTACGACGCCTCGGGACCATTGTCCGTCACGCCAGTGACACACTCGGTGCCGATGGCCAAGAATCACCGTCCCGGACGACCACCCGAGAGTGGGGCCTCGCGCCCCTCTCCCGACATGATCCTCGACCGGCTCGCCGCAGGGGCGGGCCGGGCCGCGCGCATCACTCATACGGAGCACCTGCCCCCGAGATCGGGAACCCATGCCATCTGGCCGGATCGCATCCGACCGGAAGTGATCGCGGCGATCGAGAACGCCGGAATCGGCCATCCGTGGGCGCACCAGGCGACCGCCGCGGAGCACGCGCTGGACGGCGAGTCCGTGGTGATCGCGACCGGCACCGCGTCCGGCAAGTCGCTCGCCTATCTCGCTCCGGTCCTCAGCACCCTGGTCGACGGCTCCGAGGCCCCGAACGGCCGCGGGGCCACCGCCCTGTATCTCGCCCCCACCAAGGCCCTGGCAGCCGACCAGCGGCGCTCGGTGAAGGGCCTGGCCGCTCCTCTCGGCACCGCGGTCAGGCCCGCCGTCTACGACGGCGACACACCGGTCGAGGAACGCGAGTGGGTGCGGCAGTACGCCAACTACGTCCTGACCAACCCCGACATGCTGCACCGCGGCATCCTGCCGTCCCACCCCCGCTGGGCCTCGTTCCTGCGCGCCCTGCGGTTCGTCGTGATCGACGAGTGCCACACCTACCGGGGCGTCTTCGGCTCCCATGTCGCCCAAGTCCTGCGGCGACTGCGCCGCCTGTGCGCCCGCTACGGGGCCGACCCGGTCTTCCTGCTGGCCTCGGCCACCGCGGCGGAGCCGGCGGAGGCCGCCGGACGCCTCACCGGCCTGCCGGTCCGGGAGGTGTCCGACGACGCCTCCCCGCGCGGGGAGGTGGTCTTCGCCCTCTGGGAACCCCCGCTGACCGACCTGCACGGCGAGAAGGGTGCTCCCGTACGACGGACCGCCACCGCCGAGACCGCCGACCTGCTCACCGACCTGACCCTCCAGGGCGTCCGCTCGGTCGCCTTCGTGCGTTCCCGGCGCGGCGCGGAGCTGATCTCGCTGATCGCCAAGGAACGCCTCGGGGAGGTGGACCGGTCGCTGCCGAAGCGCGTCGCCGCCTACCGGGGCGGCTATCTTCCCGAGGAACGCCGCGCGCTGGAGCGGGCCCTGCACTCCGGCGAACTTCTCGGGTTGGCCGCCACCACCGCCCTGGAGCTCGGCATCGACGTCTCCGGCCTCGACGCGGTCGTCATCTCCGGCTATCCCGGCACGCGGGCCTCGCTCTGGCAGCAGGCGGGGCGCGCCGGCCGGACGGGACAGGGCGCTTTGGCCGTTCTGGTGGCACGGGACGATCCGCTGGACACCTACCTGGTGCACCACCCCGAGGCGCTGTTCCAGCAGCCCGTCGAGTCGACGGTGCTGGACCCGGACAACCCGTACGTCCTCGCCCCCCACCTGTGCGCCGCGGCTGCTGAACTGCCCCTCACCGAGCCCGACATCGCGCTCTTCGGTCCCGCCGTGCCCGAACTGCTGCCGCAGTTGGAGGCGGCGAAACTGCTGCGCAAGCGGGCGTCGGGTTGGCACTGGACGCGCCGCGAGCGGGCCGCCGACCTCACCGACATCCGGGGCGGGGGCGGCCGTCCCGTCCAGATCGTCGAGGAGGGCACGGGACGGCTGCTGGGCACTGTCGATGCGGCGGCCGCCCACACGTCCGTCCACGAGGGCGCGGTCCACCTCCACCAAGGCCGCACCTACCTGGTCCGGAAGTTGGACCTGGAGGACTCCGTGGCCCTGGTCGAACGGGCGGACCCGCCGTACTCCACGGTCGCCCGCGACACCACGGCCATCACCGTCCTGGAGACCGACACCGAGGTCCCCTGGGGCCAGGGTCGGCTCTGCTACGGCTCCGTGGAGGTCACGAACCAGGTGGTGTCCTTCCTGCGCCGCAAACTGATCACCGGTGAGGTACTGGGCGAGACGAAGCTCGACCTGCCGCCCCGGACCCTGCGCACCCGCGCGGTGTGGTGGACGGTCACCGAGGACCAGCTCGACGCGGCCCGGATCAACCCGGAGATCCTCGGCGGCGCCCTCCACGCGGCCGAGCACGCGTCGATCGGCCTGCTGCCGCTGTTCGCCACCTGCGACCGCTGGGACATCGGCGGCGTGTCGGTACCGCTGCACCCGGACACCCTGCTGCCCACGGTCTTCGTGTACGACGGCCACCCCGGTGGCGCAGGTTTCGCCGAACGGGCCTTCAACACCGCCCGTACGTGGCTGACGGCGACCCGTGAAGCCATCGCGTCCTGCGAGTGCGAGGCGGGCTGCCCCTCCTGCATCCAGTCGCCCAAGTGCGGCAACGGCAACGAGCCCCTGCACAAGCGCGGTGCCGTACGCCTGCTCACCGAACTCCTCCGAGCCGCTCCCGCCCCGGAGCCGGCCGAGGAGCCCGCGCCCCGGCAACCGGAGCCGAGCGAAGAGCCCGCACCGCGGACGTCCGTGCCGGGCGCTGGGCCCGCACCCCAGCCCTGGGGATCGGGCAAGGAGGCCGCCCCCCTGGATCGGGACGACGAGGGGCCGCCAGGCCAGGCGCCCGCCCCCCAGCCGCGTACGGAGGAGGAGCCCTACGGCTGACGCACCGGACAGCCGGTACGTCTCCGACCCGGAGGCGTCGGGGTGGGCGGGAGGGCCCACCGGACCGGCACTGGGCCTGGCGACGGGCTCGTAGGGAACCAGGCGCGCCCGGGCGGGGAGGCCCGGCGGTCCCGCCCTGGACCTGGCGACGGGTTCGTAGGGCCCGAAGCGCGCCTGGGCGACCACGTCGGCGATCTCTCCCTGCACGGCGCAGCGGACAAGCTCGGCGTGCTGCGCCAGAGCCACCCGCCGAGCGGCCTCGCACGCGACCACCCCGCCTTCCAGCCCGCGATCCGCCGCGGCGAGAGCGGCCAGGTCCGCGGCCCCGGCCGCCCGGTGGCGAGCAGCCAGCGCCTGCCCCAACGCGAGCACGCAGGCGAACACGGTGCACAGGGCGACCGTCGTGACCGCCACCCACACCGTCGCCATCCCCCGATCCGTCCCGCTCAGCCGCTCCCTCCCTCGCCGCCCACCCGTGCGCCGGGGCCTGAGCCGGCTCCGGACAGGGCGTCGCAGTGCGAGCCAGCGTCGGGCGCGCCTGCCTTGCTCGTTGAGCTGTCCCCCGTCCTGCCCCGAACCCCCGGATCGGTCACCGGTCCCGGACGACAACCGCCGACTCCGCCCCTCCCCCTCCCTCACGGCGCGACGCCTCCCAGCGTGTCCTCGGCCAAGGCGGACGCCTCGGCATCCAGCGTCAAGGCCAACGCACCGGGGCCCGGCGCCGGCACCTCCACCCGCACGCGCCACAGATCCCCCGTCCTGCCCAACTCGACCCGGGCTCCGTGGGGCGCGGCCTCCTGTGCCACGGCCAGCACCGCGGCTTCCGGTTCGGACCGAGCCGCGGCCCGCGCTCCCATCGACGCCGCGTCCACGCATCGAATCTGGGCCGAAGCCGCCATCAGCGCCCAGAGCAGCGCCATGGAGAAGACCACCAGCGCCGGGATGACCATGGCCGCCTCTGCTGTCACCGCTCCCCGGTCCCGGACCCCGCGACGGCTCAGACGGTCGGCAGCGCTCTTACCGCCCCCTCCCCATGGGCTTCGCCAGCGGCCCCCGCGCGAGGGTCGGCAGAACCTCCGAGCGGACAGCGGGGCACCAGCCCGGGAGCCGTGCCCCGCCCCGCACTCAGAACTTGGCATCGAGCGCGTCCTCGACCAGGGACTGCAGGGCCGACATCACCGGCCCGCTGTTGACCACCTTGTAGAGCACCGCCGCGAAGGCGCACGCCGCGATGGTCCCCACCGCGTATTCGGACGTCGTCATTCCGTGGTCCGACCGGCCCAGCCGCCCGGACCACCGTGCGGGCCATTTCACCGGGTGGTCCAGCGGCCATGACGGCGGCCGGATGCGGCACAGCACGCTGACGAACCGGTTCTTGTACTTCGCTTCCATTTCGTCCCCCATAGGCATTGATGTCGAGCGGGCGTCCGGACGGAACACCCGTGAGAAGCAGCGAGTCGGCCAGATGGTCGCGGTCACCGACCGCTGCCGCATTCGAAGCCATCGGCTCTGTCAGGCCGCCGAACGGCCCTTTAACCGGTCCCGAGCAATCCGCCGGCGAGGCCGATGATCACCGGCGCCACTCCCAGCGCCAGGAAGGCGGGGAGGAAGCAGAGCCCGACCGGCGCGGTGATCAGCACCCCGGCCCGTTGAGCGCGCGCCACGGCCGCGCCGGTCCGCTCGGCACGCATCGCGTCGGCCAGCCGTGCGACCGGTTCGGCGGCCGGCGCGCCGGTCGATCCGGCCCGGTGGAGACAGCGGGCCAGCGGGCCGGCGCCCGGTATCTCCCCGAAACGGGCCCACGCCTCGGCCGGTTCGCCGCCGAGACGGATCTCGGCGGCCGTGCGGGCGAGCCGGTCTCCGACCGGACCCCCGATGGAGTCGCCGACCGCCTCCGCCGCGTCACGGGGCCCGGCCCCGACCGCAATGCAGGCCGACAGCAGATCCGCCGCGAGGGGAAGTTGTGCCGCGATCAGGGAGCGCTCCCGGTGAGTCCAGCCCGAACGGTGCCGTGGCCGGGTTCGGATCCACCGCCACGTCCCGTACGCCGCGGCCGAGCCGACGGCCCACCCCAGCGCACCGCCCACCAGGACCCACCCGGTGAGCCAGGCCCCCACCGGGGCCGCCCACCGGCCGACGCTCCCGGCGATACCCTCGTCCCCGGCCGCCCGGAGCTTCGCGCCAGCCCGGCTCCGCCACCGGGGCCGTATGGCGGGCGCCGCTCCCAGCAGCAGGGCGCCCCTTGCTCGGGCAGCTCGCCTCCTCCGCCGAGCGATCGACATGAGAGCCAACTGGACCGCCGCGCCCCCCGCTGCCGCCGCCATCCCCAGACTGTGGAGAACTTCTTCGCCCGCCGCGTTCACGCCGCCTCCCCTCCGCGCACGATCCGGCAGGCCCAGAAGAGGCCGGCGGCCTCCAAGATCCCGCCCGTCACCAGGCAGACCAGGCCCGCCGGGGTGTGCAGCAGCACGTACAGGGGCGCGGCTCCCAGCGCTGCTCCCAGACCGAGGCCCGCCACCGGGAGCAGTGCCAGGACCACGACCGTCGACCAGGCGCCCGCGAGCTGGGCTCGCAGCGCCTCCCGTCTGCGCCGCTCCTCCCGCAACGCCGCCTCCAGGCGGTCCAGACCGGCTGCCAGTCCGGCCCCGCCGTCCACGGCCACCCGCCAGCACGCGGCCATCCCGGACAGACCCTGAAGGCCGGGGCCGTCCGCCGCCTGCCGCAGCACCGCCGGCACATCGCCCCCGAACCGCGCCGCGGCCAGCACCGCGGCCTCCGCGTCCCCCAGCCACGCTCCCGAGCGCGCCGCCGTCGGCACGTCGCCTTCCACCCCGCCGTCGCGCAGCGCGACCAGCAACGCCCGCCCCGGCTCCTGACCGGCTCGGAGCTCTCCGACCACGGCCCCGCACAAGGCCGCCACCGCGTGCGCGGCACCCTCCTCCTTCCGCCGTGCGGACCGGCTGCGCAGCCACCGACGCACCAGCGGGACCGCCACCGCTCCAGCAGCCAGGGGCAGCACCGAGCCGCCCAGCACCGCGATGAGCACTGCCAGGGGAAGGCACCACCACTCCCGACGCCTCCTGGCCGACTCCTCCAGCCGTTGCCACGGCTCCGACAGTCCGGGCCACCGGCTCCATGGCCGGCGGGGCTCGGGGCGAGCATCCGCGAACAGCGCCCGCGCCCGCCGAGCCCCCGCATCCCTCGTCATGGCGAGCCACACTGCCGACCCGGCACAGAGGGCCACCGCGTGGACGGTGTAGGCCGACGTCCCGCCCGTCACCGCACCCCTCCGATCAGCGAACGCAGCCGTTCCCATCCCCGCTCACGAACGAATCCGTCGACGCCCCAGCTCAGGGCCGGGACGGTGACGACCAAGCCCACCGCGTCCCGCTCCAGAACGTGCACCTCGGCGATGCGCCGCTGCCCGGTGCGGTCCCGTACGAGATGCACCACCACCGAGAGCGCGGCGGCCAACTGGCTGTGCAGGGCGACCCGCTCAAGACCGGCGGCGGTCCCCAGCGCCTCCAGCCGAGCGGGCACGTGCGCGGCCGCGTTGGCGTGCACGGTGCCGCACCCTCCTTCGTGGCCGGTGTTGAGAGCGGCCAGGAGTTCGAGGACCTCGACGCCTCGCACCTCTCCGACCACGAGCCGGTCGGGTCGCATCCGTAACGCCTGCCGCACCAGGTCCCGCAACGTCACCCGGCCCGCTCCTTCCTGGTTGGCGGGACGCGACTCCAGGCGGACCACGTGCGGGTGATCGGGACGCAGCTCGGCGGAATCCTCGGCGAGCACGATGCGCTCGTCCGCCCCGACCGCGCCGAGGAGGCTGGAGAGCAGCGTCGTCTTACCCGCTCCCGTGCCGCCGCTGATCAGGTAGGAGATCCGCGCCTCCACGACGGCCCGCAGAATCCGGTCGCCGCCCGGCGGGATCGTGCCTGCCGCCACCAACTCCACCAGCGAGAAGGCGCGTGGCCGCACCACCCGTAGGGAGAGGCAGGTCGAGCCGACCGACACCGGGGGCAACACGGCGTGCATCCGGGTGCCGTCCGGCAACCGTGCGTCCACCCACGGCCGTGCGTCGTCCAACCGCCTGCCTGCCACCGCGGCCAGGCGTTGGGCCAGTCTCCGTACCGCCGCCGCGTCCGGGAAGGTGACGCCGGTCAGTTGCAGCCCGCCGCCCCGGTCCACCCACACCCGGTCCGGTGCGGAGACGAGCACGTCGGTCACCGCGGGATCTGCGAGCAGAGGCTCCAGCACCCCCGTGCCGACGAGCTCACCGCGCAGTTCGGCCGCTCCACCCAGCACCTCGGCGTCACCCAGCAGGCGCCCCTGCGCCCGCAGAGCGGCGGCCACACCGGCTGGCGTGGGGGCGGCGCCGCTGCGCGCCAACCGCTGTCGTACGGCGTCGAGCAGCGCGTCCGTCATGGCGTCCCCCCTCCGGGCAGCCCCGGCGCGGGGTTCTTCTCTCCCGCTGCCGCCGCCTGCTCCCAGAAGGCCGCGCAGAAGCGGGCCAAGGGGCCGCGGGCCGCGCCGCCGGGCGGGGTGCCACCGTCCTGGGAAGCGAGAAGCCCGGCTTCCGTGGGCAATGCACCGACGAACGGGAGGCCGAGGGCCTGGGTGACCCAGTCCTCGTCCAGACCCGCCGCATAAGGTCCGCGAGTCACCAACCGCAGGTCGTCCAGCACCATCGCGGCCATGGAGGCGACACGCTTGGCCGCCGCGACCGCCCGGAGCTCCCCCGGAACGACCAACAGGCCCAGATCGAGTTGGGCCAGGGCTTCCGCAACGCCCTCGTCCACCCGGCGCGGCAGATCCACGACCACCACTCCCCCGAGACGGCGTGCGGCGGCCAGCACCGCCCGCATCGCCTGTGGCGGGATCACCACCTCGTCGTCGCGCCCCCAACTCAGCACCCGCAACCCGTGGAGAGCGGGCAGCGAGTCCTCCAGGGCCCCACCGCCGAGACGCCCCTTGGAATGGGCGAAATCCGGCCATCGCATCCCTTCGGCTCGCTCGCCCCCGAGCAGGACATCGATGCCACCACCCAAGGGATCGGCGTCGATCAGCATGGTGCGCCGCCCGGATCTGGCCGCACTGACCGCGAGTGCGCAGGCCAAGGTCGACGCGCCGGAGCCGCCCCGCCCTCCCATCACGCCGACCGTGAGGGCGGGCCGGCCGACCCCCTCGGCCGCGTTGGCGATCTGATCGACGAGCCAGTTCTCCGAATCGGGCAGCCGGAGCACGTATTCCGCCCCGATCTCCACCGCGCGCCGCCAGACATCCGGGTCGTCCTGGTCCCGACCGACCAGCATCACCCCCCGTCTGCGGCCGGCTCCTCGGCATCGCGCGGCGGCGTCATCGCCCACCAGCACCATCGGAGCCCGTTCCCAGCCGCCCCGGCGGGCAGGCGGTCCGTGATGCACCTCCGGCTCGGCCCCCGCCGCCGCGCACAGCCGCAGCAGGTCGTCGAGCAGTTCCAAGTCCTCGGTCACGATCAGCGGTCCGCCACGCCGCCCACCTGCGGCCATCGCCCCTTCTCCTGCGAGAGAACCAGCCACGATCTCCGCCCCTTCTCACTGCCCTTCAGTGCGGTTCGCGGCGATCCCGGAGCGTTCCGAGATGCACGATTCCGCCCCACGGACTTCGCGGGTGGAATCAACGTGCAGCACGGCGGAAAAACATGTGGATCTGGAAGAAAAACTGTGGACGACCCTGGCCTTGTGAATAACTTCGTAACCCGATCCAGCGACTTCCGGAGCGCAGCCTGTCTGCTACACACTGTGACGAGACGAGCGATGCATCGGCGGCTCGCGCAAACCGGCCCACAGCGGCCAGAGAAGGAGGCTGACGTTGTCCCGCCCCGCGAAAAGGCACCTGGACATGCGACGACCCCCGCCGGGGGGGAGAGCGGGGGTCGTCCCCACGGCCGACTCGGGGGGGGAGGAGCCGGACCGGGGTTAGCACGGTCGCGAACGATCCGTGACTTCCATGGTGTACCCGAGGGCCTTCTCAGGCAAACCCACACGCCGGAGGTTGCGCCGAATGGTGGGCCCCTATGCTCAGCGTTGTGGAAAACTGCTTCTCGCCGCGCACAGCAGCCTTCTTTGACCTGGACAAGACGGTCATTGCGAAGTCTTCGACGCTCACCTTCAGCAAGTCCTTCTACCAAGGCGGGCTGATCAACCGCCGTGCCGTGCTGCGCACCGCGTACGCACAGTTCGTGTTCCTCGCCGGGGGCGCCGACCACGACCAGATGGAGCGGATGCGCGAATACCTCTCCACGCTGTGCAAGGGGTGGAACGTCCAGCAGGTCAAGGAGATCGTCGCCGAGACTCTGCACGACCTGATCGACCCGATCATCTACGACGAGGCCGCCACTCTCATCGAGGAACACCACACGGCCGGCCGTGATGTGGTCATCGTCTCGACGTCGGGCGCGGAAGTCGTCGAACCGATCGGCGAACTGCTCGGCGCCGACCGCGTCGTCGCCACGCGCATGGTCGTCGGTGACGACGGCTGCTTCACCGGCGAGGTCGAGTACTACGCCTACGGACCGACCAAGGCCGAAGCAGTGCGAGCGCTCGCCCACTCGGAGGGGTACGACCTTTCGCGCTGCTACGCCTACAGCGACTCGGCCACCGACGTCCCGATGCTGGAAGCGGTCGGACATCCGCACGCGGTCAACCCGGACCGTGCACTGCGCCGCGAAGCGGCCCTCCGGGAGTGGCCGATTCTCGTCTTCAATCGCCCGGTCCGCCTGAAGCAACGCCTGCCCGCGTTCTCGATGCCGCCCCGCCCCGCCTTGGTGGCAGCGGCCGCGGTGAGCGCGGCAGCGGTCACCGCGGGCTTGGTCTGGTACGCCAGTCGCCGGCGTGCCGTCGTCGCGCCCGTGCCCGGATAAGACCGGGACAGCACCTACCCCCCGGCGCCCGGTCCGCACCGGTCGGAGCCGAAGCGGGAGCCCGTACCACGGGAGCCGGCCGTACCCGAGAAAACGACCGTCCGTTTCGCCCATGATTGAACCTAAAAGTAAAGAAGTGAGGTGAGGGGTTTCCCTTCCTCCAGCACTGGAGTACAAAGGAGTCAACGGCCCGCGAGACCAAGGACATCCGAGAGGATGACCTGTAACGCAGGACGGCCCCACGGACCGAGCACGAAAGCCGAGCACCCACGCGACGTCGACCCGTCGATTACGGGCCAGCCGCACCAGGTGACGGGCAAAGCACCCGACCTGATGGGCGAACAACGAGGACGCTTGGTAACTGGGCGGACGTGCCAGCGGCGGCACCGCACACCGGTGCCGCCGCAACCCTTGAGCGGGGTCGACTGCCTTCGGGAAGGTTCGACCCACACCGCGGCAGGCCAGGCCCGCCCACTCTCGCCGGCCGGGCGCCGGCCCCGCAGGCGAAGCGCCAAGCCCAGCGGGAGCAGCTCCGAGCCGACCTCGCACCCCTCAACGGCACCCAAGGCGGGCTGGGGCGACCTCCCCGCCCCCAGAGGCCCCGAAGGCTCCAAGGGCCAGACCCGCAGGCCTCGCACCCCGCCGCGTCGGGACCGTCAGGCCGCGCCGCGCTGCAGCGCCTCGCACACGGCCGTGGACTCGCGTACGCCCAGCTCGACCGAACGCCCGCAGTGCGCGATCCAGGCGGCCATGCCTTCGGGGGTGCCGGCCGCGTAGCCCTGGAAGGCCGCGACGTACGCCTCGGGGCTCTGCTCGGCGTGCCCCACCTCGGCCGGGCAGACCGACTTCGGGTCCAACCCGCTCCCGATCAGCACGACGCGCTCGGCGGTCCGGGCGATCAGCCCGTTGTGCGACCGGAAGGGCCGCAGAGCCAGCAGCTCGCCGTGCACCACGGCGGCCGTCACCAGGGCAGGGGCGGAGCTGCCCGCGATGATCAACTGCGCGAGCCCCTCGAGGCGTCCGGCGACCTCGTGGGCGTCGGGCAGCGGCGCCTCGATCAACGGCTCCTCGACCGTCTCACCGGCCAGCCGGGGCCGGCCCACCGCCTCGTCCGGTTGCGCCCCGCCCGCCGCCACCAGATGCAGCCGGGCGAGCACCCGCAGCGGTGACTGCCGCCAGATGGAAAGGAGTTGCCCGGCTTCCGCGGTGAGGCGCAACGCGGCTCCGACGGTACGCGCCTCGTCGTCGCCGCTGAAGTCGGTGCGCCGACGCACCTCTTCCAGGTTCCAGTCGGCTCCGGCCAACGCGGCCGACCCGCGAGAACCGCGCAGCGCGGCCTCCGCCGTGACCTCGTTACTGCGGCGCCGCATGACGCGATGGCCGTAGACGCGGTCCACGGCCTTGCGTACGGAGTCCACGGCGTCAGGCACTCCGGACAGGACGCCGAGCGCGGCGAGCGGATCTGAGGCAGTCGTACTCATAAGCAGCGAGGCTACGCTCCCCGCCCCGCCGGACCACCCCCTGGTGGCCTTCTTCACCGACATCGACAGCACACGGCGATCGTGCCGCTACCCTAGGTGAACATGAAGATCGCTTTCGTCGGGAAGGGCGGCAGCGGCAAGACCACGCTGTCCTCGCTCTTCATCCGCCACCTCGCCGCCAACGAAGCCCACGTCATCGCCGTGGACGCCGACATCAACCAGCACCTGGGGGCCGCACTCGGCCTGGACGAGTCAGAGGCGGCCTCCCTGCCCGCCATGGGCGCGCACCTCCCCCTCATCAAGGACTACCTGCGGGGCACCAACCCGCGCATCGCCTCCGCCGAGACCATGATCAAGACCACGCCGCCCGGCGAAGGCTCCCGCCTGCTGCGGGTGCGCGAGGACAACCCGATCTTCGAGGCCTGCGCGCGCACGGTCCGGCTCGACGACGGGGACATCCGGTTGATGGCGACCGGCCCGTTCACGGAGTCGGATCTCGGAGTGGCCTGCTACCACTCCAAGGTCGGGGCCGTGGAGCTCTGCCTCAACCACCTGGTCGACGGCCCGGACGAGTACGTCGTGGTCGACATGACGGCGGGCTCGGACTCGTTCGCCTCGGGGATGTTCACCCGTTTCGACATGACGTTCCTGGTCGCGGAGCCGACCCGCAAGGGTGTTTCGGTGTACCGCCAGTACAAGGAGTACGCCCGCGACTTCGGCGTCGCGTTGAAGGTCGTCGGCAACAAGGTGCAGGGCCAGGACGACCTGGACTTCCTGCGCGCGGAAGTCGGGGACGACCTGCTGGTCGGGGTCGGCCACTCCGACTGGGTGCGGTCGATGGAGAAGGGCCGGCCGTCCCGGTTCGAGCTGCTGGAGGCCGACAACCGGATGGCCCTGCAGACGCTCCAGGACACCGCCGAGGACTCGTACGAGCTGCGCGACTGGGAGCGCTACACGCGACAGATGGTGCACTTCCATCTGAAGAACGCCGAGAGCTGGGGCAACGAGAAGACCGGCGCCGATCTGGCCGCCCAGGTCGACCCGTCCTTCGTCCTCGACGAGCGGCGCGCGGGCGCGGGGATCACCGCGCCCGCCTGACACCGCGCGCCCCGGTGTGCAGGGCGCACTTCACGTACACCTTCGTACGCCGTGCACCGTTTGCGCCCAGGTGCGTACGCCGCGCCGGGACCGGCCTCGCCGGGCGCGCCCCCACCGCGTACGCGAGCGCTCCCCAGGGCGTACGCGGCGGGGGCGCGGGCGCCCGGCCACCGGGCCTGGTGGTCGGGCGCATCCGGTGGACCGCGGGGGCGTGGGCCCGTCCGGCCCTCGCCTTCACACGCCGCACCCCCTCTACGGGTGCGCAGGCGCTCCGGTTCGCCGGACACCACGGGGCAGTGCCCGGCGAACGGACCTCAGCGGTCAGTCGGCTTCGCGGCCCGCCGCCCCGGCGGGGGCCGGGTCCGTCTCACGCTTGGCCGCCCCCTTGCCCGCGGGCTGCGCCGAACCGGTACGGGTGCCGAGGTAGGACGGCCAGCCCCCCGCGGGAGCCTGGCCGACGTCGAGCTTGGCCAGCTTGGCGAGCACCTTCGGGTCCTGCGCGTCCAGCCAGTCGACGAGCTGCCGGAAGGACACGCAGCGCACGGCTTCCTTGGTGCACACCTTCGCGATGGTCTCCTCGATGGCACGCATGTAGGTGCCGCCGTTCCAGGACTCGAAGTGGTTGCCGATGATCAGCGGCGCGCGGTTGCCGTTGTACGAGCGGTCGAAGGCCTGGAGGAGGCCGTCCCGCATCTGATCGCCCCAGAACTCGTGCTGGGAAGGGTCGCCCTGGGTGGTCGTGCCCGATTGGTTGACCATGAAGTTGTAGTCCATCGAGAGGGTCTCGAACGCCCGGCCGGGCATGGGGACGAGCTGGAGCGGGATGTCCCAAAGGCCGTCCTTCTTCCGGGGCCACACCTGGTTGCCGACGCCGCTGGAGTCGTAGCGGAAGCCCATGGTGCGGGCGGCCGCGACCATGTTCTTCTGCCCTTCCAGGCAGGGCGTGCGGGCGCCGACCAGCTCCTTGTCGTAGTCGAAGGGGAGGGGAGCCTCGTTCCTCAGCTCCGGAGTGTTCGTCTTCCAGCCTTTGACGAAACCTTTCGCCTGACTGATCTCGCTCTTCCACTCCTCGACGGACCAGGTCCCGACGCCGCCGTCCTTCCCGCAGAAGTGACCGTTGAAGTGAGTGCCGATCTCGTTGCCGTCCTTCCAGGCGGCGCGCAGTTCGGCCAGGGTGTCGCGGATGCCCTCGGTGTCGTTGAAGCCGATGTCGGAACGGCCCGCCGTGTGCTGGGGCGGGTTGTAGAGCGCCCGCTTCTCCTCCGGCAGCAGGTACACTCCGCTGAGGAAGTACGTCATCGTGGCGTTGTACTTCTTGGCCACTTCGCGGAAGTGGGAGAAGAGCTTCTGGCTGTCCTCACCGGCCCCGTCCCAGGAGAACACCACGAACTGCGGCGGCTTCTGACCTGGCTTCAGGCGTTCGACGGGCGGCATCTTCGGCTGGGCCCCGGTGAAGGCGGTCGATCCGTCCCCGATGAGCTTGATCGCGTTCTTGGGGGCGGCCTTCGGGGCGTTCTCCTTGGCTCCGTGGGCCCCTCCCTCGGTACCGGCATCCGCGCCCCCGGACGCGGACCCTCCCGAACAGCCCGTGAGAACGGCGGCCACAGAAGCGGCCATGACGCCCAGAGCAATCCTCTTCGTGGCGGCCATCATCCGCCCACCCTCTTCCTCGCAGGTTATTTGTGCTGAAGTGCCGACGGCGCGGCCAACCTCGCACGCAGCTCCACCAGACACCCAGGACATATCGAATGAAAAGCTGCTTATTCACTTGATGGGGTGATCTCGTGACCCGAATGCCCCGAATGCCGGACCCCGATATTCACTCTGCGTTACTGTTCAGGCGTCAGGAGTCGAAAATGCTGCGCCTCAGGCCACCTCACCGCCCCAGCACGCCGACCACCTCGCCGCGACCGGGCCTCTGAAGGAGACGGCACCATGTCCACTCACACCCCCTCCCGCCACCGTCTTCGCGCCCGGCCTGAAAGGTCGAGGAGCCGGTACGGGGCCGAGGCGGCACCGCACCGCTCCCGCTCCCGACCCGCCGGCCCCTGAAGGGCCCGCGCTCGCCTCGGCAGCCGGCGACCGGTCGCCCGCGAGGCGCCCGTGCGGTGCCTCGCGGCGCCTGTCGCGGGGGCACGGGGCGCTGAGGCGCGGGAGTCAACCAGCCCCTCCGCCACCCGGACCGACCGCCGGGCAACGCGTACGGAAGCCGCGCCCCTGCACGGATCCCGCCGGCCCGACTCCCCCCCCCGTTATGTTTTTCGCGGTCCTGCAATGGGGCCGCTGGCCTCCGGGCCCGGTATGACTGTGTCCCCTCTGTCGATCGGATGACCTGGGGGGT
>NZ_JBVJCD010000073.1:0-25683 GCF_055588985.1 Streptomyces sp. NPDC041970 | reverse complement strand
CCACAATGTGAGGGTGGTCCCCCCTCCCCCCCCCCCCTCCCCCCCGCCCCCCCCCCCCCCCCTCCCCCCCCCCCCCCCCCCCCCCCCCCCCCCCCCCCCCCCCCCCCCCGGAACCGAGCGCACCGCGCTCACCGACCACCCCGTCCGGCGCCGCATCCCGTGCGGCGCCGGACGCGCTCAACCGGGCGCGCTCCCGCGCCCGGCGCACGGGCGCTCCCGCGCCCACGCCCGGGCGCCGAGCGCGCCCGGCGCCGTTCCACGAATCGGGGAGGACACACATGGGCGTCACGCTCGCCAAGGGAGGCAACGTCTCCCTGTCCAAGGCCGCACCCAACCTCACCCAGGTGCTGGTCGGGCTCGGCTGGGACGCACGCTCCACCACGGGGGCCGACTTCGACCTCGACGCCAGCGCGCTGCTCTGCCAGTCGGGCCGGGTGCTCGGCGACGAGTGGTTCGTCTTCTACAACAACCTCACCAGCCCGGACGGCTCCGTCGAGCACACCGGCGACAACCTCACCGGCGTGGGCGACGGCGACGACGAGTCGGTCATCGTCCGCCTCGACCAGGTGCCCGCCCACTGCGACAAGATCGTCTTCCCGGTCTCGATCCATGAGGCGGAGAACCGCGGCCAGGCGTTCGGTCAGGTCAGCAACGCCTTCATCCGCGTGGTCAACCAGGCCGACGGCCAGGAACTGGCGCGCTACGACCTCAGCGAGGACGCCTCCACGGAGACCGCCATGATCTTCGGCGAGCTCTACCGGTACAACGGCGAGTGGAAGTTCCGTGCGGTCGGGCAGGGGTATGCGTCAGGACTGCGGGGCATCGCTCTAGACTTCGGCGTCAACGTTTCGTAAGACCGCGCCTGGCGCGGGGGAGCCCCGTACGCACCGGGGGAGACCCTTTATCCAATACACGATGAGGTAGCCAGTGGTACTGAAAACCTTCGGCTGGTCGTTCGCGGTCACCGTGCTCGGCCTGGCCGCAGCGGTGTTCTACGGGGGGTGGCAGGCCTTCGGCATCGTCGCGATCCTGTCGATCCTGGAGATCTCGCTGTCCTTCGACAACGCGGTGATCAACGCCGGAATCCTGAAGAAGATGAACGCCTTCTGGCAGAAGATCTTCCTCACCATCGGCATCCTCATCGCCGTCTTCGGTATGCGGCTGGTCTTCCCCGTCGTGATCGTGGCCGTGAGCGCCCAGCTCGGGCCCATCGAGGCCATCGACCTGTCCTTCAACGACCCCGACCGCTACAAGGAACTGGTCACGGACGCCCATCCGTCGATCGCCGCCTTCGGCGGGATGTTCCTGTTGATGATCTTCCTCGACTTCGTCTTCGAGGAGCGGGACGTCCAGTGGCTCCGCTGGATCGAGCGTCCGCTCGCCAAGCTCGGCAAGGTCGACATGCTGTCGGTCTGCGTCGCGCTGATCGTCCTGCTGATCGCCGCCACGACCTTCGCGACCCAGGCCCACCAGCACGGTGGCGGGCACGTGGACAAGGCGTCGACCGTCATGCTCTCCGGCATCGCCGGCCTGATCACCTACCTCGTCGTCGGCGGGCTCTCCGGGTTCTTCGAGGGCAAGCTGGAAGAGGAGGAGGAGCGCGAGCACGAGGCGGAGGAAGCGGCCAAGAAGGAGGGCAAGCCCGTCACCGGGGTCGCCCTCGCGGGCAAGGCGGCGTTCTTCCTCTTCCTCTACCTGGAAGTCCTCGACGCCTCGTTCTCCTTCGACGGGGTCATCGGCGCCTTCGCCGTCACCAACGAGATCGTGCTCATGGCCCTGGGCCTCGGCATCGGCGCCATGTACGTCCGTTCGCTCACCGTCTACCTGGTCCGCCAGGGCACGCTGGACGACTACGTCTACCTGGAGCACGGCGCCCACTACGCCATCGGCGCCCTCGCGGTGATCCTGCTGGTCACCATCCAGTACCAGATCAACGAGCTGATCACCGGCTTCGTCGGCGTCTTCCTGATCGGCTGGGCCTTCTGGTCCTCGGTCCGCCGCAACAAGGCCATCGCGGCGCGCGGCGACAGCGCCGACGCCAAGGCCGGAGTCTCCTCCGGGGTGTGACCCGGTAGGGAATGAGGAACGCTCTCTGCGGGGCGGCCCACACGGCGACGGCTCTCCGGGACCTCCCGGACCCGGCCCGGTGGCCGCCCCGCGGTGATGTGCGGGTGGCGAAACGTCAGGTGGGGGTTGGAATGGGTTTCTTCGACGGCCTGCGGCCGGGCCGTGCGGCGCAGTTCGACTCGGGCGGCGGGATGACGAGCGCCATCCCGCTCTCCAAGCGGAACGCCACGGTCTCGCTCAACAACCAGGGCGCCCTCTCGGGCAACCTCCGGGTCAACCTGTCCTGGCGGATGCGCACCTCGGACTTCGACGGCCGCTCCCGCCGGAACGGCCTGCTGCGCAACCCCCTGAGCTTCTTCCAGCCCGAGGTGGTCCAGGCGCATACGCGGGGCGTCGTCAACGTGGACCTGGACCTCGGCTGCATGTACGAGCTGACGGACGGCACCAAGGGCGCCGTGCAGCCGCTGGGCGGGCTGGTCGGCGACCTCAACGGGCCGCCCTACGTCCGGCTCAGCGGCGACGACCGGTTCGGCGCGCCCTCGGGGGAGACGATCTACGTCAACCTCGACCAGCGCGACCGGATCAAGCGGCTGCTGTTCTTCGTGTACATCTACGACCAGACGCCCGCCTTCGACCGCACGCACGCCATGGTCACGCTGTATCCGGGCAACGGCCCGCGGATCGAGATCGAGCTGGACGAACGGGCGCCGCAGGCCCGCTCCTGCGCGGTGTTCACCCTGGAGAACGTCAAGGGCGAGCTGATCGTGCGCCGCGAGGTGAAGTTCGTGTACGGCTTCCAGTCCGAGCTGGACCGGCTGTACGGCTACGGGATGCAGTGGGGGCGCGGCTACAAGTCCCGCGCCTGAACGGTCGGCGCCCTCCCGGCCCGGTCGTCAGGGCCGGATGAACTGCGGCCCCTGCGGCGGCAGGACGACCTGGGCGTCCGGCGCGACGGGCTGGGGATAGCCGTACGTGGGCGGCGCGGCGGGGGGCTGCGGATAGCCGTACGCGGGCGCGGGCGGCGCGGCGGCGGGCTGGGGGTAGCCGTACGCCGGCTGGTGGGCCGCCGCGGGGGCGGGGTGCGCGGGCGGATAGCCGTAGGAGGGCTGCTGGTGCAGGACCGTGGCCTGGGAGTCGGGCCCGGCCCCGGAGACCGCCGGAGCGTGGAGCGGGGGCGCGGGGGGCGCGGCGGGCGGTTCGGGCTGGAGCGGGGGGTGCGGGGTCCGGACGTGTGTCACGGCCTCGTCGGCCGCGCCCTCGCTCGCCTCCTCACCCTCCTCCGCCTCCTCGACCGAGATCCCGAAGGCGGTGGCCAGACCGATCAGACCGGTGGGGTAGCCCTGGCCGACCGCGCGGAACTTCCACCCCTCGCCGCGCCGGTACAGCTCGCCGCAGATGATCGCGGTCTCCTCGCCGGTCTCCGGCCGCACGTCGAACACGGCCAGCGGCTCGCCCTCGGCGTACGCGGCGTCGTACAGGAGTATGCGCAGGTCCGGCACGCGCGCGAAGGGGCCGCCGTCCGAGGAGGCGGCGATCACGATCTGGTCCACCGACGCGTCGAGAGAGGAGAGGTCCGCCTCGACCGTGTCCGTCAGCGCCTCCGCGACCCCGCGCTTCGGCAGGTGCCGGACCAGCCCGGAGGGGTGCCGGGGCTGGTTGTAGAAGACGAAGTCCTCGTCGGAGCGCACACGTCCGGACGCACCGAGCAGCAGGGCGGAGGCGTCCACGTCGGGCACTTCGGTCCCCGGCGTCCACCGCAGGACGGCCCGGACGGCCGCGGCGTCGACGGGGACGTTCGAACCCTTCAGCATCGTGTGCGTCATGACCGTCATCCTGCCTGCTGGGGGCCTGTGCGGACAATGCGGGGGCGGCTCGAACACGCCCGCCGCCGGGGCGGAAGGAGCCGGATGGTGCTGAGGGGTGAGGAGGGGCGAGAGCTGGGTAACCGGAAATTCATGTACATCGGGAACTGTTGACACCCGTCCGTACGTACTATTACCGGCCATACCTTCATCGGCCGACCAGGCAGTTCGGGGGAAACAAATGCGTCACTTCGGGCACATATCGCCCGCTACCCGGAAGAGCCTGTTCTTCCGGGAGCCCTGCGCTTTCACCGCGGACGCCTCCGCGCGGGTGCTGTCGGTGGCCCTGGGGGCCACGCTCTACTCCCCGGCGACCCGCCCGGCCCTGGCCGACGACGTGCTGAAGATGGCCGCACGCGGCGTCGTCTCCATGGTGCTCTGCCTGGAGGACTCCATCGACGACTCCGAGGTCAGCAGCGCCGAGACCAATCTGATCAGGCAGTTCTCCGCACTCGCCGCCCGGACGGCGAGACCGGGCACCGCCGCTCCGGACCCGCGGGGCGCCGCGGGGGGAGCGGACGCGGACGGGCCTCAGGGCGACGCGGAGGTGCCGCTCCTCTTCGTCCGGGTCCGCGAACCGGAGCAGATCACCGACCTCGTGCGCCGTCTCGGCGACTCGGTCCGCATGTTGTCCGGTTTCGTACTTCCCAAGTTCACCGAAGAGCGCGGAACGCTGTTCCTGGAAGCTCTCACCGAGGCCGAAGCCGCCTGCGGACAGCGACTTTTCGCCATGCCGGTCCTGGAGTCGCCCGAACTGCTCCACCTGGAGACGCGCGGCGAGATCCTCCAGGGCATCGCCCGCAGCGTCGACAAGTACCGCGACCGGGTGCTCGCCCTGCGGCTCGGCGTCACCGACTTCTGCTCGGCCTACGGGCTGCGCCGCTCGCCCGACATGACCGCGTACGACGTCCAGATCGTCGGCTCCGTCATCGCCGATGTGGTCAACGTGCTGGGCCGCGCGGACGGCACCGGCTTCACGATCACCGGACCGGTCTGGGAGTACTTCCGCCGCCAGGTCCGCATGTTCAAGCCGCAACTGCGCCGCAGTCCGTTCCTGGAGGGCCGGGCCGAGGAACTGCGTACGGCCCTCATCGAGCACGACCTCGACGGCCTGCTGCGGGAGATCGAACTGGACCGCGCCAACGGGCTGCTCGGCAAGACCTGCATCCACCCCTCGCACGTGGCGCCCGTCCACGCACTGTCCGTGGTCAGCCACGAGGAGTACACCGACGCCCAGGACATCCTGCGGCCCGAGCGCGGCGGGGGCGGCGTGTTGCGCTCCGCGTACACGAACAAGATGAACGAGGTGAAGCCCCACCGGGCCTGGGCCGAGCGCACGCTCCAGCGGGCCGAGGTCTTCGGGGTGGCGCGGGAGGACGTCGGCTTCGTGGACCTGCTGGCCGCCGGACTGAAGAACTGAGGCGCGCTTCGATGAGCGAGCGCGCGGCGGAGCGACTGAGGCGCGCGCCGATGAGCGGGCGTGCGACGGAAGAACCGAGGCGCGCTTCGATGAGCGAGCGCGCGACGAGAGAAGAGACCGTGGACGTGGTGTGGTCGGGCAAGTGGGTGGCCGAGCGGCTGGGCGTCACCCTGGAAGGCGACGGAGAGCTCCGGGAGCTGCTGGGCCTCGCCCTGCGCCGCAACCCCCGGCGGGCGCATCTGCTCGTGTCGAACGTCCTGGGCAAGCACGTCCCCCAGCGCCCCTCCGTCGTGTACGGGGAGGGCCTCGCGCTGGGCGAGCGGGTGCGGGCCCTGCTGGGCGGGGAGGCCGCGCGGCGCGCGGTCGTCCTCGGGTACGCCGAGACGGCCACCGGCCTCGGCCACGCCGTCGCGGACGGGCTGCGGGACGCCCCGTACCTCCACTCCACCCGGCGCCCCGTGCCGGGCGTCGAGCGGGCGGGCGGCTTCGAGGAGTCCCACTCGCACGCCTCCTCGCACCTGCTGCTCCCCGAGCACCGCGACCTGCTGGCGGGCGGGAGCGGCGGGGCGGGCGACTCCGTGCTCGTCCTGGTCGACGACGAGTTCTCCACCGGGAACACCATCCTCAACACCATCGCCGTGCTGCACCGCCTGCACCCGCGCGAGCGGTACGTCATCGTCGCCCTGGTCGACATGCGCTCGGCCGCCGACCGCGACCGGCTGACCGCCTTCGCCGCCGAGATCGGCGCGCGCGTGGACGTGGTGACCCGCGTCACCGGGACGGTCGCCCTGCCGGAGGACGTCCTGGAACGCGGCCAGGCCCTGGTCGCGGAGCACGAAGCACGGCAGGCGGCCGAGCGGGCCGGAGGCGGCGAGCGGCCCGGCGGCCCCGCGCCCGGCCGCCGTACCCGCATCGACCTCGGCTGGCCCGCCGACGTCCCCGACGGCGGCCGGCACGGCTTCACCCCGGCCCACCGGGCGGCACTCGAAGCGGCGCTCCCGGACCTGGCGGACCGGGTCGCGGCCGCGCTCGGCGACGACGCCCGCCGGGGCCGCGTCCTGGTCCTCGGCTGCGAGGAGCTGATGTACGCCCCGCTGCGCCTGGGCGCCGCGCTGGAGGCCCGCACCGACGCCGAGGTCCGCTTCTCCACCACCACCCGCTCGCCCGTCCTCGCCGTCGACGACCCCGGCTACGCGATCCGCACCCGCCTCGTCTTCCCGGCCCACGACGACCCGGCCGACGGCCCCGGCGACCGGTACGCCTACAACATCGCGGGCGCGGGCTACGACGCGATCGTGGCCGTCGTCGACTCCACCGCCGACACCCCCGCGCTGCACGCCCCCGACGGACTGCTGGCCCGGCTCGCCGAGCACACCGGCCACGTCCTGCTCGCGGTGGTCCCCTCGTACACCCCCGCCCCCGAACCGCAGGAGCCCCGCGTGCTTCCCGAGCCCCTCCGAGGCCCCGCCTTCTCCAGCTACGCGCCCGAGGACGTCGGCTGGCTGCTCCAGGATCTCTCGGACACCGAGCTGGAAGCGCCCACCGAGGAGCGGGAGGAGGCGATCCAGAGCGGAGGCGCGCACTACGCCGAGTCGCTGCCCGTCGAGTACCAGCCCAGCTCCGCGTACCAGGCCCTGTTCACGGCCGCCCTGGACGCCTCCGCCGCCCGCATCGCCCGAGCGGTGGGCGCCGTCACCGAGACGGTCCTCGCCGAACGCGGCCCCCGCCCGGTCCTCGTCTCGCTCGCCCGCGCCGGGACGCCGGTCGGGGTGCTGATGCGCCGCTGGGCCCAGTGGCGGCACGGCCTGGACCTGCCCCACTACGCCCTCTCCATCGTCCGGGGCCGGGGCAT
Source organism: Streptomyces sp. NPDC041970 (assembly GCF_055588985.1). NCBI lineage: Bacteria > Bacillati > Actinomycetota > Actinomycetes > Kitasatosporales > Streptomycetaceae > Streptomyces > Streptomyces sp. NPDC041970. Next base: position 18,482 of record NZ_JBVJCD010000073.1, on the reverse strand, counting down.
CGACGCCACCGCCCTGCGCTGGCTGGCCGCCCACCACGACCCGGCCGACGTGGTGTTCGTCGACGGGTGGACCGGCAAGGGAGCGATCACCCGCGAACTGGCCGCCGCCCTCGACCGGTTCGCGCGGACCGAGGGCGGCGCGCGCTTCGACCCGGAGATCGCGGTGCTCGCCGATCCGGGCGGCTGCGTCCGGACGTACGGCACCCGCGAGGACTTCCTCATCCCCTCCGCCTGCCTCAACTCCACGGTCTCCGGCCTCGTCTCGCGTACGGTGCTCCGCGCCGACCTGGTCGGGCCGGACGACTTCCACGGCGCGAAGTTCTACCGCGAGCTGGCGGACGCCGACGTCTCCGGCCGCTTCCTCGACACGATCGCCGCGCGCTTCGACGAGGTGGCCGACGGCGTCGCCGCGGACGTGAAGGAGCTGCTGGCCGCCGACCGCGCCCCCACCTGGGAGGGGTGGGCGGCCGTCGAGCGGATCAGCGAGGAGTACGGCATCCACGACGTCAACCTCGTCAAGCCCGGCGTCGGCGAGACCACGCGGGTCCTGCTCCGCCGGGTCCCCTGGAAGATCCTCGCCCAGCGGGGGGCCGGGGCGGACCTGGAGCACATCCGGCTGCTGGCCGAGCAGCGCGGCGTACCGGTCGAGGAGGTCGACGACCTCCCGTACACCTGCGTCGGACTGATCCACCCCCGGTTCACGCGCGGCGCGACGGGCGCGGACGGCAAGGCGGTGAACGGGGCATGAGCACGCAGCCGCAGGCGCAGGCCGCCGCCTCCGGGGCGCCCGTCACGGTGGTGGCGAGCGACCTCGACCGCACCCTCATCTACTCGGCGGCGGCCCTCCAGTTGGCGATGCCGGACGCCGAGGCCCCCCGCCTCCTGTGCGTCGAGGTGTACGGGCACAAGCCCCTCTCGTACATGACCGAGACGGCCGCGGGCCTCCTCGACGACGTGGCCCGCGCCACCGTCTTCGTGCCGACCACCACCCGGACCCGCGAGCAGTACCACCGCATCCACCTCCCCGGCCCGTCCCCCCGGTACGCGATCTGCGCCAACGGCGGCCACATCCTCGTCGACGGCGTCTCCGACCGGGACTGGCGGGCGCGGGTCGAGCGCCGTATCGCGGACGCGTGCGCCCCGCTGGCCGAGATCCGCGCCCACCTCGCCGCCACCGCCGACCCGGCCTGGCTCCTCAAGGACCGCGTCGCGGAGGACCTGTTCGCCTACCTCGTCGTCGAACGCTCCCTGCTGCCCGAGGCGTGGGTGGAGGAGTTGGCGGTCTGGGCGCGGTCGCGCGGCTGGACGGTCTCCCTCCAGGGCCGCAAGGTGTACGCGGTGCCCGCGCCGCTCACCAAGAGCGCCGCGCTGCACGAGGTCGCCCGCCGCACCGGCGCGACCCGCACCCTGGCCGCCGGGGACTCCCTCCTCGACGCCGACCTGCTCCTCGCCGCCGACCAGGGCTGGCGCCCCGGCCACGGCGAACTGGCCGAGAACGACTGGCGCGCGCCGCACGTCGAGGTCCTGGAGGAACGCGGCGCGGCGGCGGGCGAGGAGATCCTGCGCCGGTTCCTGGGGGCGGCGTCCCGCGGCTGACTGTCGCTGTGTACGCGGGGGCGGCGTGCCCCTGCGTGCGCGGGGGAGGGGGCGGTCGACTGTTGTTGTGTGCGCGGGGGCGCGTGATCGGCACGTGTGCGGTTGACGCGCGGGCGGGGTGCGGACGGTTGGCGTGCGCGTGGCGTGGGGCGGGGCGGCCGGCGTGCGCGTGGCGTGGGGCGGCCGGCGTGCGGAAACGCCGTGCGCGGCGGCGGGCGCTGGGCGAGGCTGTGCGCAGGGCGCGGCAGATGGACGCCGCGACCACGACACCGAAGGAACCGCAGCCGGATGACCAAGGGCAACGACACCGCGATCACGGACGAGCTGTACGCGTACATGCTGGCCCACAACCCGCCGCTGGACCCGGTCCAGCGGGAGCTGGTGGCCACCACGTACGCGCGCTTCCCCGACCAGGCGGGGATGCAGTCGGCGGAGGAGCAGGCCCCGCTGCTCGCCTTCCTCGTCCGGTTGGTCGGCGCGCGGAACGTGGTGGAGGTCGGCACGTTCACCGGGTTCAGCGCGCTGGCGATGGCCCAGGCGCTGCCCGCCGACGGCACGCTGATCGCCTGCGACGTCTCCGAGGAGTGGGCGGCGTACGGCAAGGACGCCTGGGCGAAGGCGGGCGTCGCGGACCGGATCGACCTGCGCATCGCCCCGGCCCTGGACACGCTGCGCGCGCTGCCCGCCGAGCCGCACATCGACGTCGCCTACCTGGACGCGGACAAGGGCGGGTACATCGCGTACTGGGAGGAGCTGGTCCCCCGGATGCGGCGGGGCGGCGTCATCGCCACGGACAACGTGCTCTTCCACGGCAAGGTGACGGACCCGGATGCGACCGGTCCGGCGGCGGCGATCAAGGCGTTCAACGACCACGTGAGCGCCGACGACCGGATGGACAGCGTGATGCTGGCGGTCTCGGACGGGCTGACGCTGTCCCGCAAGAAGTAACCCGCTCCCCGCCCTCCCGCGCCCGCCCCGTTCGTACGGGGACGGGGACGGGGACGGGCGCGGGGTCGCGTACGCGTCAGGGGTGCGGGCGGCGGGCCGGGGTGCGCGACGGTCCGGTGCGAGGGGGCGCGGTGGCTTGGTGCGCGGCGGCCGGGTGTGCGGGCTCGGTGCTCGGGGGCCGGGTGTGCGGGGGCGTGCGCGGGGGCACGGGGGTCGCGGGGCCGGTTGTGAGGGACGTGCGCGGGGGCGCGGGCTCGGGGGTCCGGTGCGCGGGCTCGTGCGCGGTGCGCGGGCTCGTTGCCCGGGCGCGGCGGCCTCCGGGGTGCGGGCCAGGCGCCCCCGTGCCGGGGTCAGCCGCAGCAGCCGCCCCCGCAGCAGCCGCCACCGCCACCGCCGGACGGCGCCGGAGCGGGCGCGGCGGAACCGCCCACGGCCACGGTGGACAGCAGCTTGACGGTGTCGTCGTGCCCGGCGGGGCAGGAGGCGGGGTCGGAGGACTGGGCCATGGGACGGCTGAGTTCGAACGTGTCTCCGCAGGTGCGGCAACGGAATTCATAGCGAGGCATGGGCCCAGGTTAAGGGCTCTCCGCAGACCGCGTCATCGATCGGCGCCTGTTGCCGGGCGTCGGTGGTCAGTGCCCGTCCGGCCCCGACCCGCCGGGCACGCCCCGGACCTCGTAGGAGCGGATGAGGCGGGCGAGTTGCCGGCCCGCCACCAGGAGGGGTTCCTCGCTGCGGTTGACCTGGGCGGTGACTTCGGCGCCCTCCAGGGCGGCGATGACGGTGGCGGCCACTTCCCCCGCGCTCCGGGAGGAGAAGCCGCAGAACAGCAGCTTGTCGCGGACCAACTGCTCCCAGCCGCGCAGTGCGTCGGCGCACGCCTGCTGGATCTCCGAGTCCGTGCCGAGCGTCTCCAGAGCCGCTGCCGTGACGGGGCAACCGTCGGTCCATCCCGACGCGCTCAGTGCCTCGGCGAGTTGGCGGGTACAGGCGATGACGGCCTCCGCCGGGTCCTCCTCGCTGTCCAGCGCCTCCCGCAGAAGCGCCGCGAACTCCTCGGTGCCGTGCTTGATCGCGGCGACGGCGACGGCCTCCTTCCCGCCCGGGAAGAAGTGGTAGACGGAGCCGAGGGTGGCCTGTGCCTCCTGGGCGATCTGCTTGATCCCCGTGCCGACGTAACCCTGCCGCTGCAGGAGACGTGATGCGGCGGCGACGATCCGGTCCCGTGTGCTGGTCTGCATGGAGCCACCGTAACGGCTAGTGAGTAGAGCGCTCGTTCTAGAGCTGTGGTACGTTCTCGCCACGCGCTAAATAGAGCGCTCGTTTTAGTGAGGGGTGGAGATCTCATCATGAGCAGCAGCAAGCAGTCGGTCACCGTCATCGGCCTCGGTCCCATGGGTCAGGCCATGGCCGGCGCCTTCCTCGACCGCGGCCACGAGGTCACCGTCTGGAACCGCACCCCGTCGCGCGCCGACGCCCTGGTCGCACGCGGGGCGGTGCTCGCGCCGAGCGTGGAGGAGGCCATCGCCTCCCACGAGCTGGTGGTCCTCAGCCTCACGGACTACGACGCCATGTACGCCACGCTCCAGCCCGCCGAGGCCGCACTGACCGGCCGGACCCTGGTGAACCTCAGCTCGGACACGCCCGAAAGGGCACGGGCCGCGGCCCGTTGGGCGGCCGAGCGGGGCGCCGTCCACCTGACCGGAGGCGTCAACGTACCGCCCTCCGGGATCGGCCAGGCCGAATCGTCCACCTTCTACAGCGGCCCGCGCCACGTCTTCGAGCGACACCGTCCCGCGCTCGAAGTCATCACGGGGCGGACCGACTACCGGGGTGAGGACCCCGGACTGGCCGCGCTCATGTACCAGGTCGGCATGGTCATGTTCTGGACCTCCCTGCTGAGCTACTGGCAGGCCATCGCCCTCGCCGACGCCAACGGCCTGACGGCGACGGACATCCTGCCGCACGCCGTGGACGTCGCCCAATCGCTGCCGAACTTCTACTCCTTCTACGCCGAGCGCATCGACACCGGCCGGCACGACGGCGACGTCGACCGCCTCGCCATGGGGATGGCCAGCACCGAGCACGTCCTGCACACCAACGCCGACGCGGGAGTCGACACCACGCTTCCGGCCGCGGTCGTCGAGCTCTTCCGGCGCGGCATGGACGCCGGCCACGCCGCGGACAGCGCTTCCACCCTCGTGGAGTTGATGAAGAAGCCGAAGGCGTAGCCGTCGAGCGCGACCGAACCTGCCCGGCTGGCCGTGCGGCTGGCTGGCTGTTTAGCTTCGCCGCGCCTGCCCATCTGCCCGGCTCGGTTGGTCTGCCCGCCTGCTCGGCCGCGTATACCCGATCGGCTTCGCCGCGCGTGCTCGCCTGCGTGGCCGGGTGGCCTCACCGCGCCTGCCCGCGTACCGCCTGCTCGGCCAGCCCGCCTGCCTGTTACAAGCCCACCGCTCCTGCCCGATCGGCCTCACCGCGCCTGCCTGACGAGGGTGTCACCGCGCCTGACCTGGGCGGTTGCGGGCGGCCCGGTCGGGGCGCAGGCGGTCCGGACGGACGGGGGAGCTCCGGTCGGCGGAGAACGGGCCGTGCGGGGCTCGACGTCGCCGCGCCCGGTCGGGCCGGGGCACGTCCTCGTCGTCCGGCGCGGCGGTCGGGTCAGGAGGCGGTGCCTCGCTCCTCGCGGATCTCGGAGACCACCTGGGCCGCGGTGTGCCGTACGGCCTCGGTCTCGGTCAGGAAGTGCCAGTAGTCGGGGTGGCGGCCCTCCAAGCCGGCGATGGCGCGTTCCAGTCGGGCCACGGAGTCGTCCAGGGGCCGCGCGTGCCGGGGGTCGGGCGTGTGGCGACCGTCCATGGCGAGGCGCTGGGCGTCCCGCACCGCGAACCGGGTCCGCTCGATCTCCTGCTGCGGGTCCTTCGCCACGGCGTCCAGCCGCCGCAGCCGGTCCCCGGCGGCCGACACCGCGTCGTCGGTGGAGTTCAGCAGGGCCCGGACGGTGCTCAGCCGGGAGGTGGCGTCGGCCCAGCGCTGCTCCTCCCGCGCCCTCGCCGCCTCCGCGAGCTTGTCCTCGGCCTGCCGCAGGGAGACGGCGGCCTGCTCGGGAACGGGCTGGAGGTCCTGCCAGCAGGCCGCCGAGAAACGCCGCCGCAACTCGCTGAGCACCGGCTCGACCGATCCCGCGCGGGTGGTGAGCGCCTGGGCGCGGGTCCGCAGCGTCACCAGCCGCCGGTCGATGTCGGCGGCCCGCTCGGGCAGCCGCTCCGCTTCGGCGCGTACGGCCTCCGCGTCGCGCAGCACCGTGTCGGCCCGCTGGAGGGTCTCCGCGACACCGTGCCTGCCCGCGCCCTGGTTCAACTTGGTCAGCTCCGGGGCGAGCGCGGCGAGCCGAGCGGCCGGTTCGTCGGCCCGCAGCCCCGCGCCCCGTACGGCGTCGAGCGCGTTGCTCGCACCCAGGAGCGCCTGCCGGGCCCGCTCCACGGCGGGGACGAGCCGGGCGAGCTGTGTCTCGGCGCTGCCCAGCAGGGGCTCCAGCCCCTGAGCGAACCGGTCCAGCTCCCCCTTGACCCGTACGAGATCGTCCTTGGCCCGGACCAGCTCGGTGCGGGCCTGGGAGGCGGCGGAGGGCGCCAGATCGTCCCGGTCCAGGTCATGGGTGTCGACGGCGGTGATGTACGCGTGGCTGACCTCGTCGATGCGCCGCCCCAGCGCGGCGAAGTCCTCCGACACCTTGCGGCCGCGCGGAGAGTCGTCGACGGCGTTGATCGTCTCGACCGAGATGCGGAGGTCGCGCTGGGCGCTGTCCAACGCGTAGAAGGCTTCGGCTGCCGCGTCCTTCGCGGCTTGGGCCTCGGCCCGCTGGTCCTCGCCGCGCCCACCGAACCACCGGCGCGTGCCGCCACCGGCGAAGGCGGCGGGCAGCGCGGCCACCACCAGGGGAACGGGGAGCAGCATCAGGCCGAGCAGATCCCGAGCCGCACGCCGCCGTGCCCCTCGACGGCCGACCCGACGACCAGCCCCTCCGTGCCGGTGCGGCTCCCGCGCTCCCCGGCTGCTCGGGACGGCGGAACTGCCGCCCGCTCCTGCCGCCGGCCGCGCGTGTGTCGCCGTCACATGCCTCTCCCGTGCCGTTTCGCCCTGCCCGGTACATTGTCCCACCAGGTAAGGACGAACACACGGGCCGGTTAGTTCGCGCCTCGGACGGTGACTTGGCCGTTGTCGCTGCGCGCCTTGACCACATGCGCGCTGGTATCGCTGCGCGGCACCTGGATGGACACGTCGCCGTGGTCGGCGGCCGCGTTCACGGCGTACGGCTGGGCGCCCGCCGGCAGGTCTATGGTGATGCCGCCGTTGTCGCTCACCGAGTCCACGAGATCGGGAACGGCGCTGAAGTCCAGCCGGACCTCCCCGTTGTCCGCTCGGGCCACGACGGACGAGGAGGATATGCGCTCCGCCCGCACCTCTCCGTTGTCGCTCTTCAGCTTGAGGGCCCCGCTCACGTCCTGGACGTGGACCATGCCGTTGTCGGACGACAGGTCCAGCGGGACGTCGAACCCGCTGGCGCTGACCTTCCCGTTGTCCGACGCCGCCGTCACACCCACCCCGCGGGGCACCTTCACCCGATACCGTCCGTCGCAGTTCTCGATCATCGCGCTGCACTTCACCCGAAGCGTCAGGGTGTCGCCCCGGAGCGTCCAGACCGGGTGGGGCCCGCTGCCTATCACCACCCAGCCGTCGACCTGCCGCTCCACCTCGATCCGCCGCACGTCGGCCGCCACCAGCTCCACGGTCGCGTTCTCGGAGTCGACGTTCAGCGTCCTTCCCTCCAGCTCGAACGTCTTCCGCTCGACGGGAGCGCCGTCGACGTCCGTACTCCCGCACCCGGTGAGCGCCAGCGCGAGGAGAACGACCCCGCCCCCCACGGCCAGGGCCCGGCCGAGCGCCCCCCGACGCGTTCGACCCGGTGTGCTCGTAACGATGTCCACGGTGATCGGTCCCCCAGTGTGTGCGGTGCGTCCGGACGAAACCACCGGACGTCATCGCCGGTGCAAGCAAGAACCTACGCACCGTGAACCACCGGGGGAATGCGGACCGCTACCGTCTCGGGGTGGGGTTATCCCCCGCATCGAGACGCCCGCCCGCCCCCGTCCGCGCAAGGGCTCCGCCCCGCCCCGCCGTCCCTCGCCCGACGCCACCTCGTACCGACCCCCTCGGGCCCTTCGCCCCAGGCGGGCCTGCCTGGGGACCTGATCGCGGAGGGGGCCGATCGGCACGCGGATCGGCCTCTGATCGGTTTATGAGCAGGGGCCCCGCCCATGTACGCTGTTGCCTCATCCACGGGTGCGTAGCTCAGGGGTAGAGCGCTGCTCTTACAAAGCAGATGTCGGCGGTTCGAAACCGTCCGCGCCCACCAACGAGGAGACAGTCCCCAGGTCGAGGCCCATCTGACCTGGGGATTCTCTGTATCCGCTTTCTGCGGCCCTGCTCATCGCGCTCCGGCCGCACGCCTGATGCGGGTGCCGTCCCCTGCATCCCTCCGATGAGGCAGCCAGGACTCAACCGATCAGGCGGCGGCGCCAGTCCAGAGGGGTGACGGTGATGGCCTGGCTCGGGTCGCCGTCCCACTCGGCGTGGAGGCCGACCTTCGTGAGGGCGGCCACGGCCTCGTGGCCGATGGTCGCGGTGGTCTCGGACGAGCCGTCGAAAGCGCCGTAGAGGAGCGTGAGTCCGTGGCCGGCCGCGGCGGAATCCGTGCACTGGGCGTGGAAGTAGACGAAGCCGCGGGCGTCGGGACCGCCTTCGTCGCCGATCTCGGACTGGCCGCAGTTACGGCAGCAGGTGAAGTTCTCGCGGGAGGTGATGCCGGCCTCTTGCAGGGCGGTGAAGGCACGAGTGAGCCGTTCGGGGTCGGTCTCGCCCTGCCACGCGGCCTGTTCCGCGACCCGCTCCAGCCACAACCGGTCGGCCAGCGCTTGCGCCTGCTCGCGCGAGACGGGCCGGCGGTCCTCGGTGACCAGGTACTCCTCGGCCAGCTCGGCCAGTTCGGCGCGAGAGGCGTAGCCGCCGACGAGTACTTCGCGGACGCGCTTCTCCAACTCCTCGCGCTCGTTCTCGTCGAGGTCGAGCGGCGGCACCTCGCGAACGGGCCCCATGTCCAGCGGCGACCAGCGCAGGCCGCCCTGCCGATCGGCCTCCTGGCGGGCCCAGCCGGTCAGTGCCTCGACCACGACCTCCGGTTCGTCGGCCGACGCCTGGTAGTGCCGGTCAGCGGCTCCGTCGCGGTACTCCACCGTGTAGTCGCCACCGGTCTCGTGCCAGACCTGGGCGAAGACATCGGGCAGGTCGGGTATCCGCTGGATCACCAGGAACCGGTCGCCGTCGCCGCCGATGCGCCGAACCAAGCCAGCCAGCTCCTCGGCGGACACGCGGACGTGCCGCTCCCAGTTCTCCGTCTTCACCACGATCTCGAGCATGTGCAGACTCTGGCATATCCCTCTGACTTCAGACCTACCGGGATGCGGCGGGGACCCCCATGCCTCGGTGTCCGCTCCGGGCGAGGTCACCGGCCTGCCATGGTGGGAGCCTTCGAGGTGTTGACCGGACTACCGCACGACACGCCGGACGCGAGCACATCCCCCGCGTGGCCTAGCCGGAACGGTCGCAGCGGGTCACCGCTCTTCTCAACGCGGCCGACCCGCGCCACTCTCAGCGCCGCCACATCCCGGACCGTCGTGCTGTGCTCTGACATCCGTACCTCCACGGGCCGACCGACTCGACGACACGCGATGAGACCAGATCCGCCCGGACACACGCAGTCACCAGGGAGTCCCAGAAGCAGCTACAACATCCTCACGGTCACTATGCGTTGACTTCAGCCGAGCCCAGGAAACGTCCAACTTAGTTCGGTCAACGGGACATTCGCTGCCCCGTTCTCCAGATGGACCCCCGCCAGCGGCCCCGCCTCATCGAGATCATCCAGAACCTCCGCGAGCGCATCACCGAAGCCCGCGGGAACGGCTGGCTCGGCGAGGTCGAAGGACTCCAGGTCAGCTTCGACGCCGCGATGGGCAAGCTCAACAGCCTCAAGAACGCCCCCGCCGACGGGCGCCCTCAGCTGGTCGACCGCGGCATGCCCGTCATCACCGATCCCTCACCCCCGCCAGGAACAGGAGAACCCGATCACGCACCCAATACGCCTGATCTCGTTCGGCTACCTCCACCTCCCCGCCAGCCCGGACGGCACACCGACCCCGCCGACCGCTGACCGTGTCGAGGACGTCCGCGAGCGGGCAGCCGCGAGCGACATTCTCCACCGCGACGGAACCGACCTCATCGAAGGAGCTACCTAACGCAGTCGCGCCGTTGCGAGACGGATCTTGAAGGCGCAGGGGACGTGCCCGTCTGACGTCGTCATGTCCCTCACCTCGGCAAAGAAGGTTTTACGCAACCGCTCCACAGTCGCGCGATCGAGCGGGGCAAGATCATAAAGGCTGGAAACAGCAGCCCATACCTGCTCCACTGGCCCGCTCAGATCGATGGGAACGGTCTCCCAGTCCACCGCCGCGAAGCCTGCTGGTCCGAGGACTTCATCGAGCCCCTCGCGACTGCGTGTCCTTTTGTCCCCCAACGCCGGGATGCGCTGCGAGGCTGGCGTCTCCTCAATCGTGCGCCGCAACAGCGTGAGGAACCGTTCATAAGCCTCGCCGCCTACGGCCCCGCCTCCCACCACGCATGCCAGAACCCCTCTGGGAGACAGCACTCGGGCAACCTCAGCTGCGACTTGCTCGATCTCGCTCATCAGCATCAGCGCCATGTGGGAAACGCAGGCGTCGAAGCTGTCGTCGGCGAAAGGAAGCTCCTGAGCTCGGCCCTCTTCCAGCTTTGCTCCGGAAAGCACCGGTCGACGTCGCGCCAGCGACAGAGAGTGAGAGGACAGGTCCACTCCCGCGAGTTGTCGCCCGGGCCCTCGGGCCAGGAACTCCAGCAGTAGGCCATCGCCGCAGCCGAGGTCCAGCACGCGCGTGCTTCCAGCTACCTGATCGCACAAGATCTCATAGCTGGACCGGCCGTCTGGAGCATGGCCACGGCTGAACGCCTCTGCGGTCACTGCCGGGTACTCGGCGTGGAACGCCTGCAGAAATGCCTCTTGCGGTGCGGTAGTCGTCACTTACCCAACCTATGCCGCAGGCTTTCGCGCGGCCGTCCTTAGTCCGGAGAAGGTCCACCTCGCACATCAACGGACGCGGTCACCCGCGACCGGACCACCGTCCCCCCGGATGATGCCGCAGGCGGCGCGGACCAGGGCGGCGTTGGTTCCGGCGGTCGCTCCGTTCGGCAGCCGGAGTACGTCCTCCAGGCCGATCCGCGTGTCCAGGCGACGGGAGGCGGCCAGCCGCAGGACGGTCCAGGCGGCGTCGCCCTCGCCGTGGAGGAGGATCGGCGTTCTCGTGGCGGGGAGCAGTTCGTCCAGGAGGCCGGTCGCCGTACGGGGCGCGGTCCGCGGGTCGGTGTCGGTGATCTCGGCCAGGATGCGCACGACGCGGGGGGAGTCCGGCCAGCCGAGGAAGCTCCGTGCTGCACGGGTCCCGGAGTAGATGCCCGCTTCGATGCCGATGCCCCGGTCCAGCAGAGTGGTGGCGACCACGGCCGCACCGTCCTCGTGCCAGTTCACCGAGGCGTGATCGGGGAGGACCGTCCAGGAACGGATCTGCGCGGCGCGTTCTTCGGGGTCCGGTGTGGCCCAGGCGCCCGTGGTGACGCCTACGGGGACGCCTGGGACGGCCGCCCGTACGGCCGTGAGGGCTGCGGCGACGGCGGCGGGGTCGAGCGTGTCCTCACCGTCGTGGTTCTTGGGGTGCAGGTGGATGTCCTGGGCGCCGGCGGCGACGGCCGCGTGGGCTGCCGACGCCAACTCTTCCGGCGTCACCGGGAGGTGGGGGAGTTCGGCGGGGACTCTGGCACCGTTCAGACAGACTTGCAGCATGGAGTGATTTTCGCAGGGTGGGAGCCCAGGGGTGCCGGTCTAGGGCATTGGGCACGCGATACTGAACGTGTCCCCGGAGAGCCTCGGAGAGAACCGGAGAGCCCGGAAGTCGTCTCCGGGCGGTGGCGAGGGCGGTGGCGGCTGGGCGCAACCCCCCGTCAACGCCTTCCGGTGGTCCCGGCCGCTGCTCGCCGCTCCTCCCTCGCCACCGGCGTACACCCCCCGTCACCGCCGCTCCGCGGCGACCCGTTCGACGGAGCGGAGGAGGGCGGCCCAGGGGAGTTCGCGTCTCGGCGGGACCTTGCGGGGCTCGTCCAGGGGCCAGACGTCGGGGCCGTAGAGGAGTTCCACGCCCGCCCCTCGCAACGTGTCGATGTGCCGTTCCCACGCGGGGTGCCGTACGTGCGCGGCGTTCACGCGGGGGAACAGCACCACCGGGACGTCCACGGCTCCGAGTGCCTCGCTCACCTGGGTCAGCGCCTGGTTGTCGGCGATGCCCGTGGCGAGCTTGGCCACGTAGTTCGCCGTGGCCGGGGCGACGACGTAGCAGTCGGCGACCGGGTGGGGGCGGGGCTCGGACGGCAGCCGCGGGGTGTCCCGTACCGGCAGGCCGGTCACCGCCGCCAGTCGGTCCCACTCGCCGTTCGCCCGCAGCCACTTGCCCGCCTGCGGCGTCAGGGTCACGGACACCTGCCAGCCGAGTGCGACGGCCGGTTCCACCAGTCCGCCGCGCAGCGCCTCGACCCCGTCGGCCGCCGCGCCCACCACGGCCAGTACGCCACGCCTGCCTGCGCTCACCGTTCCACCTCCGTACGGGAGTCCGTCCCCCGAGAGCCAGCAGTACAGCAGAGAGGAGGGGCGGACCGGTCCGATCACCGGGCGCTTCTACCCTGGGGCCCGGACACGAGGAGAGCCGCGCCGGGCCCGCGCCGGGCCGGACACCGCGGAACGAAGGGGCACTTCATGGGGCAGACCCTGGCGGAGATACTGGACGAGGCGTCCCACGGGCGGTTTCCGGAGGCGGACGGGAGCACGACCGTCGTCCCCGCGCCGAGCCCCCGCGACACGGGGGTGATCGCCTTCACCGCCCACTCGGTCGTGTTCACGGACGAGGACCCCGAGTGGGTCCACGCGACGCTGGCGGCCCTGGAGTGCGACGCGTTGGCCGCCACGATGCATCCCCGCTTCCTGACGGCGTTCCTGGACCGCACCGGGCGGACCACCGACACGATCGACCTTCTGACCGTCGCCTCCGCCCTGCCCGGCACGCCCGACCTGGAGTTGAGAGAGGTCACCGACCCCGTCCACCCCCGAGTGGTCAGCGCGCGCAGGCGGCGCGACGACGTGCGCGTGTGGGCGGTCGACGGCGGGGTGCTGGTCCTCGGACGCGGGGTCGCCGGCCGCTGGGAGGTGGCGGTCGAACTGGACGAGGCCGCACGCCACCGGGGTCTCGGCCGCGCCCTCGCCACCGCCGCGCGCCACCTCGTGCCCGCGGGCGAACCGCTCTGGTCGCAGCAGGCCGCGGGCAACGCGCGCAGCATCCGGGCCTTCCGTGCGGCGGGGTTCCGGCCGGTCGGGTCGGAGGTGTTGCTGGTCGGGAGCTGAACTCTTCAGGTAGCGCTGGTACATCCCCCGCGTCGTGGCGCGGCGAGTGGCACGGTGTGGTGAACACCCCGCGCCTCGGCGGTACTTCGTCGGCACCCCGGACGTCCAGATGTAGGGACGCGGCGAACTCCGCGTGCGTAGATGTGCCTAGCGAGCACCGGAGCACCACGCGATACGGCTCGGCGAACTCCTGTCGTGCCGCCGCTACGTCGCGGGCGACGACACGCCACGTCACCTGACGCGGCGCACTCGGGGAGTGCCGGCCGTGCTTCCATGGAGAACGGTGTAGTGAACTCTCCATGCGGTGGCGTTGGTTCGCATACGTCGGAGCACCGTGCGTCGACGAGGTGGCGAACTCTGCGTGCCCCAGCAGGACTTCGCGTACGGCGGTGGCGGCCGCCCGCCACCTTGCACCTGGCGATCTAGTCGACCGCAGGCCGTGTGGCCCTGGGCGGTGGTCCGGCGGCGGTGGCCGATCCGTTCGGCGGTGAGGTCTTCTTCACCGACGGCACGGCCGCCCGCGTCCTGCGCGACGGGCGTGACGAGCGGTTGGCGCCGACCGGAGCGTCCCGGCTGGTGGACGTGGACCTCGATGCGCCCTTCCCCGACGCGTTGCCGGAGTTCCGAGCCGTGGGCCTGCTCGCGCACCCCGCCTTCGCCGCACGGTTCCGCCCGTGGGCCGTGTCCACTACGCCGGCGCCGACCTGGGTCGCGGCGGGCAGGCGTGCCGCGTACGTCACCAACGGTGGCGACGGGCAGGCGTGCCGCGTACGTCACCGACGGCGGCGACCTGACCGGGAACGTGCACTTCGCCGCCGGTATCGCCCTGCGCCGGGCCGCCGGTCGCGTCGTGACGGGAGTCGACGGCGCGCCGCTCGGCCCGGCGGGGCGGGGCCCCGTGGCGGCGGCGGACGCGGAGACGCACGAGCGGCTGCTGTCGGTGATCCGAGAGCGCGTCCAGGTCGTCACCGCTCAGGCGGCGTCCCACTCCGCTTGCAGCCAGTCGAGTTGGGCCGTGCTGAGCGGGGGCTCGAACCCCTCGGGGAACATGAGCGTGAGCGGCTGCGGCCACATGCTTTCGGGGCCGTGCTCCCCACAGTGCACAGCGACGAGATGCGGCCCCTCCCCGCAGGCTCCGCGTCGGTAGAGGCGGTCATGCGCCTGGCAGAAGTACGAGAACACCGTGCAGTCGTCCTCGTCGGCCGGCTCGTGGAAAGCGGGATCGCGGACGATCAGGGTCACTGGTTCCTGACGATTGAACCGGGGGATGGGCCGAGGGTCGCGCCACAGCAGTCGAGGAGGAAGCACGCGATCATTCTGCACCCGCGGGGCTTCGCGTCAGTGTGCGGAGCGGAGGCGGAGGCCCGCAGCGTCGGAGTGCCGCCCGGTGGATCGCGGCGGTCCAGTCCTGCCGAGTGGCCAGGCCGTGCCACTGCTTGCGTCCCGTGCGGGCGGATGCGAGGCGGAGGAGGGAGTCACCGGGGAGCGTGGGCGGCCGACGGCGCCGCGGACGTACGTGCCGGGGCACACGAGCCCGGCATGATCCGAACGAGAGCCCTAAGCTCGTCGTCATGGACGACTGGCGTGCCCTGACCGACGACGAGCTCGTCGACCTCGCCACGCGGCTGCGAGCGCTCGAAGGCGCGCGCCCGATGGACACCCTGCCGGAACTGGCGGCGCAGCTCGGCTGGAAGGTGCTCCGGGCGCATCCGGACCGGGCGAGGCTCGACAGCGGTTACGGCGTGACCAGTTGCCGGGTCTTCGCCGAGGGCGGGCTGATCGTCGACATCACCACGCAGATCGCGAAGAACGCCTCCGGGGATGCCGACAGGCGCGTCGCCTGGGCGCAGCGCGTCTACGGGCGCATGATCGCCGCGCTGAGCGCCGCTTTCGGCGCACCGTCCCGGCGCATCCCCGGTGAGGTCGGCTCGGTCAGGTGGCCGGGCGAGGCGAACACGCTGATCCTGCGCAACGTGGCCGGTTCGCTGCAGTTGACGTTGATGGAGAACGGCTGGCTGGATCTGGGGGACCAGAGCGACGCCCTCGACGACGTACGGCATTCGCTTCTCTGAGTCCCGGCGGACCTCAGGGCCCCAACGGATCTCCAAGTACTCGCGGATCTCCGTACCTTGGCGGATCTCCGGCCCCGACCGACCCCCAGGCCCCAGCGCATCCCGCGCCCCGCGGATCTCCGAGCCCCGCCGACCGCCCGGTCCCCGCCCGTGCGCGGCCACGGGGTGCGCCCGCCGCAACCCGTCAGCGTCTGGCACGGTTGCGGACGGCCAGGACCGCCAGGCCGAGCAGGAGGGGGTGGCTCACCCCGGAGGCCCGCGGGGTCGTCGGCGGGCGGTTGCGCCCGCGCGCCCCACCCCCGTACGGAGCTGCCGACCGGAGGCCGCCGGGCGCACGGGCGGACGACACCCCGCGCCTCGGCCCCGTACGAGGGGGCGTTCGGGCGGCGGGGCGAGGCGTCTTCGGCGGCGGGCGGGCCGGGGTCGGCGCCGGTCACCGGATCACGGCCGGATCAGGCCGTGGACCTCCGCCTCGGTGAGGGCGCGGTCGAAGGCCCTGACGTCCTTGATGCCGCCCGGAAAGTGGTCGACCGGCCTTCCGCCGTAGCGGGCGCGGCCGATGACGAAAGGCCCCTCGGACACGATGAGGATCCTGTCGCGGATCGTGCCCTCGTGGACGCCGTTCACGAAGAGGCGCAGTTCACCGGCGGAGCTGTCGCAGACGCCGGTCAGGTGGGTCCACGCGCCGGCGACCGGCTCGGTCCTCGACAGGACGCGCAGATCCGGGCGGGCGAAGGCCCAGCGGCCCCCGTCGGCGGAGTACTGGAGGTAGAAGCCGCTGGTCACCTCGCCGTCCTGGCTGACCGCGGTGACGAAGTGCGCGGGGATCACTCCGAGTCGGACCCACGCGCTGACGGTGAAGCTGCCGCGTGCGGTGTCGACGACCGGGCCGGCGGTGGCCACTTCGCTGCTGAACCCGTTGAACTCGGCGCCCTCGTCCTGGTTCGTCCCCCACCTGACCGCCGTGGCGGCGGCGTGGTGCCGTCCGGTGGCGTCCATCGCCCGCACCCCGGAACGTTCGTCGAGACGCCAGGCTCCGACCGGGTGAGGCTCCGCGGTCGCCGGCCCGAACCCGGGGGCGGGGGACGGAGCCGGTGCGGGGGAGGGAGTGACGGGGGCTGCCGCCTTCTCGTACGCCCGGGCCGCGTGGCCGGGGGCCTGGGCGGGGGACGGAGCCGGTGCGGGGGAGGGAGCGACGGGGGCTGCCGCCTTCTCGTACGCCGGGGCCGCGTGGTCGGGGGTCCGGGCGGCGGCCGGGGCCATCGCGTCGCCGCGCGGGGGGCGGTGGGGGGCGTCCGACGCGGGCGACGGGGCGGCGGGTGCGGCCGACGGGGAGAGCTGCGCCCCGCCGTACTGGGTGAACATCTCCGCGAGGGTGGCGCGGCGCGTGGGCACGTCGGCCTGTCCGCGCGGGTCCGCGTGGTGGGCCTCCCGTATGCGGTCGGAACGGTGAGCGGCCGGGGCCATCCGCTGGAGGATCTGCCGCGGAGTGGGGCGGCGGGCCGGTTCCTTGGCCAGGCAGTCGGCCACCAGGGCGCGCAGCGCGGGGTCCGGCACGCCGTCCAGGTCCGGGGACTCGAACGCGACGCGGTAGAGCATGGCGGGGGTCGAGCCCACGCCGAACGGACCGACGCCGGTCGCCGCGAACGCCAGCACCGCGCCCAGGGAGAAGACGTCGCTGGCCGCGGTGATCTCGCCGCCGTTGACCTGCTCGGGAGATATGAATCCGGCCGAGCCGATGGTGACCCCGGTCTTGGTGAGGCCGCCGGGGGCGTCGAACGCCCGCGCGATGCCGAAGTCGATGACGCGGGGGCCGTCGTCGGCGAGCAGCACGTTGGAGGGCTTCAGATCGCGGTGCACCAGCCCGGCCCGGTGGATGGAGACCAGTGCTTCGGCCAGGCCCGCCGCCAGCGCGGTCAGCGTGACCGGCGGCAGGGCCCCCTTCTCGGCGACCGCCTGCTGGAGCGAGGGGCCGGGGATGTAGCTGGAGACCATCCAGGGCTGGTCGGCCTCGGTGTCCGCGTCGATCACCGGGGCGGTGAAGGCGCCGCCGACCGCGCGCGACGCCCGCACCTCGCCGCGGAACCGGGTCCGGAACTCCGGCTCCCGCACCAACGAGGCGTGCACCATCTTGATCGCCACGGGCCGCCCGCTGGGTGAACGCCCCAGGAAGACGCGTCCCATGCCGCCCTCGCCCAGCCGACCCACCACCCGGTAGTCACCCAGGAAGCTCGGGTCTCCCTGCTTCAACGGCTCCACCATGAAGAACTCCTCCCACACGTACAACGGACCACCGCAGCTTACGGAGAGCCCAGGACCGGAGACGAACAGCGCACGAAGCCGGGCGGGGGACGGCGCGGGCCGATCCGCGGAACGCCTCCGGACGCGTTCCGCGGTCGGCCGCCGATCGGGCCGCGCGGTCCCGGTGGGGGTGCGCGGCCGACCGTCCGTGCACCGCGGGAGCCTCCCGCGGTGCACGGACGTCAGAGATGACGGTCAGTCAGCCCGGCGGCCGATCAGTGGATCTGCAGGGCGTACAGCGTCCAGTTGAGGTTGTCGATGTCGACGACCGACCGCCACCGCTCGATGACCCGCAACTCGTTGCCGTAGAACACCTCGATGTGGTTGTTGCCGGCGTCGATCTGGACGACGTTGGGCAGCATGGGGTTGTTCATGCCCGCGTTGGCGTAACACATGACGTTGTCGCCGCCGTTGTACCAGACCTTGACGAAGTCGGTGCGGTCACCGCACTCGGTCTGGTTGATCGCCGCGGCGGAGGAGACGGGCAGCAGGGCCGTCATGGCGCCCACCGCGACGGCGGTGAGCGCGAGACGGGCCAGAGAGCGCTTCATGGGAAGTCCCTTTCCTGGGAAACACCGCGGCGGTGTGCCGCGGGGGCTCGGGGTCCGACTCCGCGGGTGGTCAGCGGTGTTGTCCGACCGGCGGGGAGGGGGCTGCTGCCGGTCGGTGGTGTCGTGACGTCCGGGGTGGCGTGAGGGTCGGTACGGGGCGGTGGCGGCGTGCCGGTGCGCCCCGCCACGGGTCCGGGGCCGGGGTCGCTCGGGTGCGGCGGGGGACGCGCGGGCGGCCGTGGGGCTCGGGGCGACCGCCGCCCCGCGTACGGCCGGCGCCGCCGGGACCGAGCGGCCCCGGCGCTCCGGCGGTGCGGTGGGTCAGTTCAGGACGGCGGTGACGTCGACCTCGACGAGGTATTCGGGTGAGGCGAGTGCGGCGACGCCGATGAGGGTGCCGGGGGCGGCGGGGGTGATGCCGAG